>JACQDU010000211.1 GCA_016200955.1 bacterium | reverse complement strand
TCCGCGATGCGACGAGCAGCTTCGCGAGAGGATCGTTCCTGAGCGCCGAGGTGGCGTCGCGAGGGATCGGCGACGGCCCCAGGTCGAGGTTGTCCTTCTTCAGGACGTCGGCGACGAGGCCCTGCTTGAAAGCACGCCCCTTCGCCTCCTCGACATCGGTCTGGTTCGCGCCCTCGGTGAGACGCGCGTCCTCGATCGTCTCCGTCGTCACGGATCCGCGCAGCAGGATGTGGTTGAAGAGCGGCTTCAAGAGCCACGCTCGCGCGGCGTCGGCGCCCGCGTACGTGAGCGTGACCACGAAGAGGATCACGACCCCCGCGGCGTGTGGCTTTATGTAAGGGAAGAGGCGTCGCGCGGCCGCGAGGATCTCTCCCCTCATCCGGCGGCGCTTGGGTTTTTCGCTCAAGCGCATGGATTCTACCAGACTCTTCCTCTACCGTTCGCCCTGAGCGTAGCGGCTCGCCCGAAGGGCGAGCCGCGAAGTCGAAGGGCATCCCTTCGACTACGGCCGCGCTTTGCCGCGGCCTACGCTCAGGACGATCGGTGGCCCAGGCAAGTCACCTCGTTCTTGTCGCTTCCGAGCTGCTTCACGCGAGCGCGCACGACGCCCCTTCGCGAGAGGACGGCGCGGAGCTTCTCGACGGCCCCGTAGCTCTCGTTGCCCTTGAACTTCACGTTCACCACGAACCGGCGGCACCAGTCCCGCTCGAGCCAGCGGTCGAGGAGAGAGATCGTCTTCTCCGGCGCCGCGATCGCGTCGCAGAGCAGCCAATCGAGGCGCTCCTCCGGCTCCCAGGAGAAGGCGTCCTTCTTCAGGTGAGAGAGCCTCTCGTGCCCGCGCACGGGAGGGAGGAGCTCGGCCCGGTCGACCGCGGTCACGCGAGCGCCTCGCCGGAGCGCGGAGAAGCTCCAGCCTCCCGGCGCCGCTCCGAGGTCGCAGACGCTTTCGTTCTCCTTCGGCTCGCGCCCGAGAAGCACGTAAGCTTCCTCGACTTTCCTGAAAGCGCTCGAGGGAGCCTCGCGGCAGGCGGCGACCGGCCACCGCCCGAGCGGCGCGAGAGACGGCTCGAGGAAGCCCGAGGCGAGCGGCTCTCGCTTCGCGAACGAGCAGAACACCTCGTCCCGGCGAGTGAGCGCGACCTGGAAGACGTGCGCGGCGTCGCCCGGAGCGAGCGTCTCCCAGGACACGCGCCTCTTGCTCGCGCGACGCAGGCCTTCTTTCAGCAAGCCATCGAGCGTGCGGCCGAGCAGCCCGGCGCGCGACGCGAGAGAGCGCGAGCCCTCGGCTTCCGTGACGAGGACGTGCTGGACCCACGCTCCCTCGCTCGCATCGAGCTTTTCTCGCGTGGCCGCGATCACGCCGCGAGCGAGCGCCGCGACGGATTCTCCCTCGACTCGCTCGATCGAGGGAAGCGACTGGCTCGCGAACGCGGGATCCGGCCGCGCGATCCCCTCCGCGACCTCCGCCACGGCGAGCCCCGCTCGAGCGAGCGAGCGATCCTCGCGCGCGCCCGCCCTCGCGAGCTCGCCGGAGACGACCCCCTCGAAGCCGCCGCGGCAGAGGAAGCCGATCACCGGGCCGCCGGGAGCTCCACCCGGAACGTGCTCCCGTTACCGGGAGATGAGCGCACGGAGATGCTTCCGCCGTGCCCTTCCACGAGCCGCTTGACCGTCGCGAGGCCGAGGCCTTGCCCGTCGGGGCGCGTCGAGCCGCGCTCGAAGGGCTTGAAGAGCCGCGGCACGAGCTCGGGAGAGATGCCGGGGCCGGTGTCGGCGACCTCGATCTCGATGGCGTCTCCGGCCCTCGCGGCCCGGAGCACGACGGAGCGCCGCGCCGACTCCCCGAGGTACATGAGAGCGTTCCTCACGAGGTTCGCGGTGATCGAGATGACCGCTCCATTGCTCGCGGCGACCTCGAGACCGGGCTCGACCTCGACGGAGAGCTCGGCCTTCTCCTTCTCCCTGAGCGGCGCCACGTCCGCGACGATCTCCTTCGCGACCTCGTCGACCGACGCGCGGGCGCCGGGCTCGGGGTGCGCCGCCGCACGCGCGAACTGGAGGAGGCCGTCTATGAGAGAGACCATGCGCTCGATGCTGCGGTCGGCGGTCTTCGCCGTCTGCCGGATCGTCTCGGGCGAGGTGCCCTCGCGCGCCGCGAGGGCGAGCGCCATGCGGACGGGCGAGAGGGGCCCGCGGAGGTCGTGCGCGACGCGCGAGGCGAAGGCGTCGAGCTCCGCCATGCGCGTCGTCACCTCCCGCTCGGCGCGCGCCAGGTGATGCTGCGCGATCCCTCCCACGACGACGACGGCGGCGAGGAAGGCCACGAGGATCACGAGAGCGTGAGTCTTCGCGCGCTCGTGGCGCTGGACGATCGCGTCGGCGGCCTGGTGGGCCTGGGAGATGTTGAACTCCGTGAGGACGCCGAGGGTGTCGAACGCCGCATCGAGGGCCGGGTCGAGCTCGCTCCGCTTCGCGCGCAGGGCGGAGTCGGGATCCTTCGCGGCGAGCACGGCCTCGATCCCGGCGTTCACGCGAGCGAGGGCGCGCGCGAGTGCGTCCTGGAGCGGCGGCTCCTCCGCGAAGGGCGGGAAGTTCCTCTCGACGCTCACGTGCTGCTCGAGCTTGGCAAGGGTCGCGCGGAGCGCTCGCTCGTGCTCCTCGCGCTCCTTCCCCTGCGTGGCGAGGACGTCGCCCACGTGAGCGCGGATGCGGTGAAGGTCGCCTCGCGCCTCGACGAGCTCGCGGAGGCTCGGGAGCGCGTTGTTGACGAGGTCGTTGATCGTCTCGAGCGAAGCGACGAAGCCGTCTCTCATGATGACGGTGTTCAGCGCGAACAGGGCGACCGTGAGGCCGAGGACCGAGAGGAGGAGCGCGCGCCCCGGCACGTGCGTCCTCGCCCTCGGCGGCTGGTCGGCGAGAGGGGGCGTCACGACGGCTCTCCCACGAGGAGGAGGACGCCGGTGTAGTTGTGGACGAGGTTCGTCCCGAGGAAGGGCGCGAGCTCGCCGTTCCCGAAGAAGCCCGCGAGAGGGACCGCGAGCTGCTCGCGGATGATCGAGGCGTCGACGCCGCCCTCGCCGTAGAGGCCGGCCCCGCGGCCGAGGCAGTCGAAGTAGAGAGCGAACGCCGGCGGCGTCCTCGGGAAAGCGGCCTTGAGCTCGCGCGCGCGCGCGCGCAGGTCGTCGCGCGCGGTCTGCGCGTCGCGCACGAGGAAGCAGACGGTCGAGCCTTGCGGCACGATCTCCGCGACGGCGACGGCGCCCGTCTTCGGATCGACGCCCAGGATGTTCCGCGCGAGGTAGTCGTCTCCCGCGAGCGGCATGGCGACCGGGTCGAGGCCGAGGCCGCAGAAGAGCGCTCCGCCGAGCGGCTGGGCGGCCTCGATCGCGACCTTGAGGCGCTCGATCGCGGGCTTCCCGTCGAGCTCGAGGAGGAGGTTCTTCTCCGAGCGAGTCACGCGGCCCGCCTCGACGATCGGACGGCAGCCTTGCGCGACGGCGACGACGGCGCGGAGGCCCGGCCCCGAGAGGAGAGCGCCGGAGGCCGCGTGAGCCGAGACGTCGTCCTCGCAGAAGACGGGCATCCCCTGGGCCGGCGCGGTCGTCGCGGCGAGGCCTCCCACCACGGGGAGCTTCCCCATCTTCTCGCGGAGCCTCGCGAGGAGCGGCTTTCCCTCGAAGCGGAGGGGGTCCGCGAGGAGGACGAGCACCGATCGCTCGGCGTGCCCGCGGAGCTTCCCCGAGAGGCGCGCGGCGAGAGCGTCCGCGTCGCGCGCCCCGCTCCCGGCGAGCGGCTGCAGGAATGGCTCGAACGAGAGCTCGCGCTCCGGGGCGGAGAAGGCGACGATCGAGACCGCGGGCTCTCCCTCGACCTCCGAGTCGGTCGCGACGACGCCGCCGCCCGAGCATCCGACGACCGAGGCTCCTCCGAGCTCGGAGCGCGCCGCGGCGAGCGCGGGCTCGAGCTCGTCCTCGTCGAGGCCGGACGTGAAGACGAAGGCTCCCGTGGGTTTCTCGACGCGGGAGACGGCCGCGCGAGCGGCCTCGCGCGCGGCGCCCGTGGGCTCGCCTCGCCCGAGCCCTGCTCCCGCGCGGATCACGGCGCCGCCCCTTCGCCGAGCGCGGCGGCGTTCTCGTTCTTGCTGGAAGACGGCCTCTCCTTGGCTCTCGTTGCCTTCGCGCGAGCGCCCGCGCCGGCGAGCGCCTCGAGCTCCGCGAGAGAAGCCGTCTCCTCGAGCGAGCGGCCGTCCCACTTGAGGAAGACCACGGCTTCCGGGTCCTCTCCCGGCACGGCCGCGCAGCACCGGACGCGCACGGAGCGGCCGTCCTGCGAGAGGTCCCTCCGGTGAGCGACGTGGAGGTGCCCGCAGAAGACCCAGGGCGGGGCGAGGCGATCGACGAGGAGCCGCGCCGGCGCGTTCCCTACGCTCGAGCGCCGCAGCAGCGTCGGCAGGATCCCGCGCTCCCGGTCCTCGAGGATCCCCTCGGGCCACTCGTGCACGAGGAGCACGTCGAGCGGTCCGCCGTTCAGGAGGAGGGCGACCTCGTCTCTCACGAAGTACGTCGCGCGGCGCTTCTCGAACCGGGGCGAGCGCGGCCGCTCCGAGTGAGCGGCGTTGTAGATCCCGGAGAGGCCGCCGATCCGGAGGCCGAAGCGCTCGACCCGGCCGGAGCGGCCGAGGAACGTGAAGCCCGGCGCGATCTCGCCGCCGTTCGCGTGCTCTTCCAGGAAGCTCCACGGCTCGTGGTTGCCGCCTATGAAGACGACCTCGCACGGGAGCTTCTTCTCGCCCTTGGCGTAGAGCGGGAAATCTCCCACCGAGCGGCGCTTCTCCGGCATGCAGAGCGACTCGAGGTCGCGGTCGAACCGGTGAGGCTCGAGGTCGCCCACCTGGAGGAGGAGATCGACCGGATGCCCCGTCGCCTCCTCGAAGCGCGCGAGGAGAGAGGCGAGCTCGTCGATCTCTCCGTGCACATCACCCGCGACGGCGATCCACCGCACGCGCTCGTCCCTGCTCACGGGAGCTCATCTTGTCTTCCCGTACGCGATGTGTCGACACGGAGAGCGCGAAGCGGACGCTGCCTCACTCGGGCTCGCCGTCGCCTATGCGTATTTTCAGGAAGTAAAGGAAGCGGAGATAGCGCCCGCCGGGCTCGTTCTCGTAGCCGCTCGCGAGGAGCGGCCAGATGACGACCCGATGCGAGGTCGCCGTCCGGTCGTAGGAGAAGATCGGCAGGAAACGCACGTCGTCGGTGGAGCTGCCCACCTCGACGACGCTCCTCTCGCGGCCGGGTCGCTGGAGGACCACGCGCCCGGGCCTCTCGCGCTCGACGTGGACGAGCGGGAACAGGAAGTCGACCGAGGTGCGCTCGGCGCTCTCCTCGAAAAGGACCTTCGTCCCCTTCGCGCTCTCGGGCGTGCTCGAGCGAGCCCGGCTCCGGCCGCTCTCGTCGATCCTCCTCGGGGTCGAGGGAGACGGCGCCCGTCGCTCGGGGAGGGGCGGGCTCTCGGGCAGCGCGTCGTCTTCTTCCGCGGGCCTGACGACGATCTTCCCGCGGCGCGCGGGATCGGGCGGAGGCTCGTCGTCCGGGCAGCGGGGCCTCTCTTGGTGGGAGAGCGCGACGCGGCGCACGTTCCTCGTCTCGCGGCCGACCGATGCGAGGAACGGGAGAAAGCAGAGGCGCGACTCCCTGTTCCCGTCCTTCTCCTTCGATTCGTAATAGGAGAGGAGCGGGAGCGAGGCGATCGTCGTCTTCCCTTCCTTCGCGTCGCCCCTGGCGTAGGTGAGCCCGGGGAAGATGAGCACGCCGCGCACGAGCGGGCTCTCGAGCGTCTCGGGCGCCGAGCAGCCCGCGAGCGCGAGGCCCAGCGCGAGAAGGACGCCGGACCTCGCTCGTTTCCTCATCTCGCTTCCTCCTCACCTGCTCGAAGCGCCGGCGCGAGACCGGGACGCGAAATGAAAGGGCGCGATTCATCACGGTCTCCCGTCCCGACCTCGCGAGAGAACACAAAGGCGCAAAGGCGCGAAGGCGCAAAGAACGTCCCGAAGAAGAAGCTCGCTTCACATCTTCGCGTTCCCGAGACCGCGCCGAGCGTTCATGGTCGCGAGTCGCAACCATGCTGAATCACGCCCTGTTGTCTAGCGCGGTCCCTCGAAGGGCGAGGGAGGAGACGACTCCGCCTGCCGGGCGATGAGGCGCCGCTGGAGATCCTGGAGCTGCCTGAGGAGGTCGGCCGGGTTCACGCGGGACGCGGCGCCCGGATCCGCGGGAGGCGGCGGCACGGGCCCTCCGCCGGCGGCCGCGGCGCGCGCGATCGACGGACGGTGTCCGTAGACCCCTGGCTCTGCGCGAGAGTCGAGTCCTCGGGCATCGGGTAGGAGCCGCTCGGAGGCCGCATGCGCGCGCCGGTCGTCGTCCCGGCTTGCCTGGGCTCGTCCTGGATCGGGTAAGTCCCGCTCGGCGGACGGCCGAGCCGCGCGGTCGTCGCCGGCGCGGCGGCCCTCGGGTCGTCGTAGACCGGGTAAGTTCCGCTCGCGTAGCTCGTCGTTGCCTTGGCGGGACGCGGGATCGCGGGCGGCGAGACGCCCGGCGCCGGGGCGGAAGGCAGGAACTGGTCCCTCACGGTCTTCAGGAAGGTGACCATCTCGGCCGGGTCCGTGATCGCGCTCACGTCCTCGACGCTCACGCCGCAGAGGACTCGCAGCACTTCCTCGACGGCCGTCGCGCCCGTCATGACCTTGTCGACCGCGTCGCGCACGAGAGGGCTCGAGCCCTCCGCGATCGCGATCGCCTCGACCTGGTGCGGAAGAGCGGACGACGCGATCGCCTCGTGGATCCGGTCGCTCACGGGAAGGACCTCGAGCACGGCGACGCGGCCGCGGAAGCCTTTCCCGCACTTCCGGCACCCCTTGGGCTTCCAGACGCTCTGGGTGCTCGGAGGGAGGCTCATGGCGCTCCGGATGAGAGTCGAGGGCGCGACCTTCTCCCGGCAATCGGCGCACAGCCTCCGGACGAGCCTCTGCGAGACGACTCCCGCGAGGGCGTGCGCGACGAGCCCTCGCGGCAGCCCGAGCTCGGTCAACCGCTGGACCGCGTGGAGCGGCCCGAGAGCGTGGAGCGTCGAGATCACGAGCTTCCCCGTCATGGCCGCCTCGACGGCGAGGCGCGCGGTCTCGCCGTCGCGGAGCTCGCTCACGAGGATCACGTCGGGGTCCTGGCGCAGGATTCCCTGGAGGACCCTGCCGAAGGTGAGCCCCGACTCCGGGTCGACCTGCGTCTGCGTGACTCCCGGCAAGACGTACTCGACCATCTCCTCGATGGTCACGACGCTCGCGCTCGGGCGAGCCGTGAACTTGAGGCCGGCGTAAGCGGTCGTCGTCTTCCCCGAAGCCTGCGGCCCCACGTGGAGCACGAGCCCGCTCGGCCGCTGGAGGACGTGCTCGTAGAGCCGCGCGTTCTCGGGCGTGAAGCCGAGCTCGTCGAGCGAGAGCTTGAGCTTCGAGTGGTCGACGAGGCGCAGGACGACCTTCTCGCCGAAGAAGGCCGGGACGAAGACGCAGCGGACGTCGAGCTCCTTCGCCGCCGGGTCGTGCTTCCCCATGTGGAACCGGCCGTCCACGACGGCGCGTCCGTCGGAGACTTCGAGGTTGCACATGATCTTGACGCGCGCCACGACCTGCTTCATGGACTCGACGGGGAGCTTCTCGAGGACGAGGAGCGCTCCGTCGATCCGCGCCCGCACGAGGAGGTGCTCGGAGTACGGCTCGAAGTGGAGGTCGCTCGCGCCCGCGCGATGCGCCTTCATGATGAGGTCGTTGACGGTCTTCTCGATGTTCGCGGGACCGCCGAAGGCGCCCAGGCTCGTGGTCGGGCGGGCCGCCGCGGCGCCCGGCGTCGCGGGAGCGCGGTTCGGCTCCTGGGGTGAGGCCATGATCGAGAGACTAGCCGGGCGGGCGATTCCTTGCACGCCGCGTGCTACTTGACAACGAGGTTCCTCGCGCCGCGTGTCCCGCGACGATACAGTCGTGCGGGCGGGACCGAATGGCCGAGGCGCCTCCGAGGTCGGGGGTCGACGAGCGGATCTTCCACGAGATCGCCCAGCTCGTCGTCGACGTGGCCGCGCGCGCCCAGGCGTGCGCCGCGCAGAGGCGCATCGCGCAGACCGAGGTCGAGGAGGTCCAGCGGCTCGTCGCGCTCGCCCTCCGCGCGCTCGAGGAGCGGCGCGGGCACTAGCTTTCTTGGGGCTCCTCTAAGAGAATCCGCGCTCCCCGGAGACGACGTGAGCGCCTACAAGAGACCGGATCGCCTCGGATCCTTCCGCCGCTTCGCGCTGGCATTCTGGAAGCCGGCGCAAGACGGAACGATCTACGGGACGATCTTCACGGACGCGACCAACATGCTCGCCCTCGCGAAGAAGGCCGAGGCCGAGCACGGAGTCAAGATCACCCCCGGCCACGTGGTCGGAAAGGCGCTCGCCCTCGGCCTCCGCGCGGCGCCGCAGATGAACTCCAAGGTGATCTGGGGGACGATCTACCAGAAGGAGACGATCGACATCTACTTCCAGGTCGACGTCGAGGGCGGGAAGGACCTCTCGGGAGTCCTCATCGAGCGCGCCGACGAGAAGAGCCTGCTCGACATCGCGAAGGAGCTCCGCGAGAAGGCCACGGCGCTCCGGGCCGGCAAGGACAAGCAGTACGAGCGGACCCAGAAAGGCTTCCTCTCGCGCATACCTCCGTTCGTGCTGAACCGGATCCTCCGGCTCCTCACGTTCCTCGAGTTCAACCTGGGTATCGCGCTCACGTTCCTCCCGGGAGTCAAGCGAGACGCCTTCGGGACGGCCATGGTCACGAACGTCGGCATGATGGGGATCGATATAGCTTACGCGCCCCTGATCCCGATCACGCGAGTCGGCGTCATCGGCCTCGTCGGGCGCGTCGTCGACGAGCCCATGGTCGTCGACGGGAAGATCGAGATCCGCCCGAAGCTCACCGCATCGGCGACGTTCGACCATCGCCTGGGAGACGGCGCGCAGATCGGAGTCCTCGTGAGAACCGCGCGGGCCTTCATGGACAACCCGCACCTCTGAGCGACATCAGGGGCCGATGAAGAGCTTGAAGTCGCGCGTGATCGAGGAACCCGTCGAGTCGCTGGCCTGCATGTTGAACAGGTACGTGCCGCCCGCCTGCGGGGTCCCGCTGATCACCCCGCCCGGCCCCACGAACACCCCGAACGGCAGTCCGCCCGAGTTCAGGGTCCAGGTGTAGGGAGCGCCGACGCCGCCCGTCGCTTGCAACGTGTAGTTGTACGGTACGTAGATCTTCCCGGGAGTGATCGTGCCCGGACTGGTGATCTGGACCGGGGGAGGGCCGTTCGTGACGATGTCGTTCTTGCCCTCGGTCCGGCCGCAGCCCTGGACGAGGAGCACGCACGCGAGGATGGCGAGGAGAGACGCGACCGCGCTCAATGCACGTCGGACCGTCATGAAACAACTCCGTGCTCGCTTGCTGCGAGCGAGCATCCATGCCTTCCTCGTCCCTCGCGCGGTGGTTCGAGTCCGGCGTTTCTTGAAGAGCCCCCGTTCGGCGGAGACATAGCCTACACCCGCTGCTGGCCGGCGTCGAGGTGCTCCACGCGCGATCCCTCGGGGCGGTGACGGAATCCCGGCAGGGTCTCGGTGGGTCACTTCGCGTGAGCGTCGATGCACCATTCCAGGCCTCGACCTCATCGGGGAGCGGTTCTCCCGTGAGCGACCCGAGGGCGCGAACGCGCTCGCGCAGCCCGATAGCGAGCCGCACGCGAGCGCACGAGGGCGCCGCTCCGGGCGAGAGCCGCGGGCGTGATCATCACCTCCTGCACGCTCGCGGAGGCACCGCGGTTCCATCGCCAGAAAACACGAACCCCCGCTCTCGCGGGGGTTCGTGAGAACGAGGCGGACGGGACTCGAACCCGCAACCACCGGATCGACAGTCCGGTACTCTAACCAATTGAGCTACCGCCCCAGCGAGATCGGGCGCGGAATGTAACGGCGCTCCCCGTGAGTGTCAAGCGCGGAGGCGGGCGGAGACGCTATCCTTCTCGCGTGGAACTCGCGCTCTCGGCGGCCATCGTGCTTCTCCTGGGAGCGACGGCGTTCGCGCAAGGAGGCGTGAGCCTGGCTGCGGGCCCGCTCTTCTCCGCCGGAGCGGCGTTCCTCGCGCTCGTGCAGGCCGTGCGCGCGGCGAGGAGGCCCCGGCCGCTCGACCGCGCGCTCCTCCTCGTCGCCGGGCTCGCGGCGGCGCCGCTCCTCGTGGGAGCGCTCGAGCTCGTGCCGATCTCCCGCGCCACCGTGAGAGCGCTGGCGCCCGCGACGGCGGAGATCTACGACCGCGAGGACCGCGCGGCCGGTGCGAGCGAGGCTCGCGCGAGGCCCCTCTCGCTCGAGCCGGGAACGAGCCGCCGGGCGCTCCTCCGGGGAGCGGCGCTCGTCTCCCTGTTCCTCCTCGCAGCCGGCCTCTCGTCGCGCGAGCGGAACG
>JACQDU010000240.1 GCA_016200955.1 bacterium | reverse complement strand
TCCTCGAGTGGGAGGGCAGGCTCCGGGAGGCGCTCGAGCACGCCGAACGGAGCCTGTCTCCGGATGCGAGCCGGCAGGCGCCTCTCACCCTAGCGGCGAAGGACGAGGCGGGGCGCCTCGTCCAGCGAATCAAGCGACGCCTCGCCGAAGGCGACGCGCCGAAGTGAGGCTTCACGGATCGCCGCGAGGGCGAGACCGCGCGGCCCCTGCTAGGCTACGCCCATGGCCGCCGTCACCGTCGTCTGCGAGAACCTCCCGCGCAGGACGCTCCCGCTCAAGGAAGCGGTGACGACGGTCGGCCGCTCGGTGGACAACGTCCTCGAGGTCCCCGACCCGAACATGTCGCGGCGCCACTGCGTGATCGAGCGGCGCGTCGCCGGCGACTTCGTGGTCACCGACTGCAACTCGTCGAACGGGACTCGCGTGAACGGCGAGAGAGTCCTCTCGCACGAGCTCCGCGACGGCGACCGGATCGAGATCGGCTCGACCGTGATCCTGTTCACCTCGGACGAGCGCGCGTCGTCGGTCTCGAACGAGAAGCCCTCTCTCATGGCGCTCCTCGAGGACTCGCATCCGCCGGAGGCGTCCGAGCTCGCAGGCGCGCCCACCTCGAGGCATCCGCTCCCCTACGCGAACGAGCTCGAGAAGAAGGGCCAGCCCGAGGTCGCGGTCCTCACGCACGAGCGCGACGACCTGAGGAAGCTCCTCGAGATCAACAAGCGCCTGAACCAGCAGCACGACCTGCGCAAGCTCCTCGAGACGATCATCGACTCGGCGATCGAGCTCATGGCGGCGGAGCGGGGCTTCCTGATCCTCGTCTACGAGGGCGAGATGAAGGTCGAGATCGCGCGCAACATGTCGCGCGAGGCGCTCGACGGGCAGGTCTCGCAGTTCTCGGCGCAGATCTGCCGCGAGGTGCTCGAGACGGGGCGCCCCGTCCTCACGACGAACGCGACCGCGGACCAGCGCTACGGCCGCTACTCGAGCGTCGTGGGCCTGAACCTGCGCTCGATCCTCTGCGTGCCGTTCAAGATCAAGGACGCCGTGCTCGGGACCGTCTACCTCGACAACGCGAACGTCGGCGCCTTCTCGCCGCGCGACGCGGACCTCCTCTCGGCCTTCTCGGACCAGGCCGCGGTGGCGATCGAGAACGCGCGGCTCCTCCGACAGGCGAAGAAGAAGGAGAGGATGGAGCAGGAGCTCAAGATCGCTAGCGACATCCAGAAGAAGCTCCTCCCGCGGCAGGTGCCGCGGATCGCGGGGCTCGAGCTCTACGGTTTCATGCACCCCGCGAAGCAGGTGGGAGGCGACTACTACGACTTCATCACGGTGCCCGGAGGCTTGCTCATTTGCATAGGCGACGTCTCCGGGAAAGGAGTCCCCGCGGGTCTCGTCATGGCGAGCGCGCGGAGCGCTCTCCGGTCGCTCGCCGAGCGGGTGAGCTCGACGCGCGAGATGGTCATCGCGCTGAACCGCCTCCTCGCGGAGGACCTCGACCGCGAGATGTTCCTCTCGCTGCTCCTCATGCGCTACGACGCCGGCACCGGGAAGATCGCGTACACGGGAGCCGGCCACGAGCACATCGTCGTCTACCGCGCCCGCGAGAACAGGGTCGAGTCGCGGAAGACCGGCGGGATCGTGCTCGGCCTCATGCCGTCCATCGAGGAGCACGTGAAGGAGGAGAAGCTCGAGCTCGAGGTCGGCGACATGCTCGTCCTCTACACGGACGGAGTCACCGAGGCGATCGACGAGAACAACGAGCAGTTCGAGCTCAAGCGGCTCATGGAGGCCGTGCAGAAGAACTGCGAGGCGAGCTCGCGCGACATGCTCCACGGGATCTTCGCCGAGGTCCTCCGCTGGAAGGGGAAGGCGCAGCAGCGCGACGACGTCACGCTCGTCGCCGTGCGCCGCGTCCCCATGCAGGAGCCCGACCCCGACGACGAGCCGACGGTCCACCACCGCATGATCGACCCGGACGAGGCGACCGACACCGGCAACGTCGAGTGAGCCTCGCGCGTTCGCGGAGCGCGGAGCGAGAATCATCCGCGCGAGACGTCGAAACCACCTGGTCTGGCTGGAGACGCTTCGTCACTCTCGGCAACTTCTTCAGCCTCACCGCGCCGGCGATGGACGTGATCGGTTTCGTCGAGAGAAAAATGAAACGCGAAGGCGCGAAGAAAGCCGCTTCGTGCCTTCGCGTCTTCGCGTTCGACGTCGCTTCGACCCTCACATCAAGCGGCCGGCGCGGTCAGAGCCCGTAGCGCTCGATCTTCCTGTAGAGCGTGCGCTCGCCGATCTTGAGGAGAGAGGCGGCCTCTTTTCGATTCCCTCCCGTGGCCTCGAGCGTCTGGCGGATGTGCTCGCGCTCGATGTCCTCGAGGGAGCGGCCGGCGAGGGCGCCGACGCCCTGGGCTTCGGCCTCGGGAGCGCCGCGGATCTCGGGCGGGACGTCGCTCTCGTCGAGCCGGGGCGTGCGGGCGAGGACGACCATGCGCTCGACGACGTTCCTGAGCTCGCGGATGTTCCCGGGCCACGAGTGGCGCGTGAGGACCCTGAGCGCCGCCTGCGTGATCCCCTCGACGGGCTTGCGATATCGCTCCGCCGCCTCGCGCACGAAGCGCTCGACGAGGAGAGGGATGTCGCCCGCGCGCTCCCGGAGCGGCGGGAGCACGATCGGGATCACGTTGAGGCGGAAGAACAGCTCCTCCCGGAACTTCTTCTCGGCGACCATGCGCTGGAGGTCCTGGTTCGTCGCCGCTATGAGCCGGAAGTCCGAGCGCACGGGGTCGTTCGCGCCGATCCGCTCGAACGTCTTCGTCTCGAGCACGCGGAGGAGCTTGGACTGCGTGTCGAGCGGCATGTCGCCGAGCTCGTCCAGGAAGAGGGTCC
>JACQDU010000239.1 GCA_016200955.1 bacterium | reverse complement strand
CTCGAGGACTTCACGCGCACGATCGAGCTCGCTCCGAGGGACTCGATGCCCCGCACGGAGCGCGCGTTGATCCGCGCCGAGAAGGGCGACGTCGAGGGAGCCGAGGCCGACTTCACGGACGCGATCGAGCTCGCCCCGACCTCGGTCTACCCCCTTCTCAACCGCGGCCGCCTCCGTGCGGCGAGGGACCCGCGAGCCGCCGAAGCCGACTTCACGAGAGCCCTCGCGATCGAGCCCGGGAACACGGACGCGCTCGTCTGGCGCGCCGTCGCCCGGAGGAACGCGGGCGACCTCAAGGGAGCGGCCGCGGACCTGACGCGCGCGATCGAGCTCGCTCCCTCCGAGGCGACGGCCTGGGCCGGCCGCGCCGAGGTGAGGCGAGCGCTCGGCGATCAGGACGGAGCGATCTCGGACGCGACGCGCGCGCTCGAGCTGGACGCTCGCTCGCACACCGCCTTCTGCGTCCGCGGGCTCGCTCGCGCCGAGAAGGGAGAGCTCGAGAAGGCCGGCCGCCGCAGGGCGTCGCGCTGTTCGAGATTCCGCAGAACATCCTGTATCACGGCGACGAAGACGGCCGGCAGCGCAAGGGCGCGCGCGGCTTCACGATCGATGACGTGCGATCGGCCGGCGACCCGGCGAAGATCGATCGCGCGCTCGAGATGCTGGTGGCGGCGGAACGTCCGCTGATCGCATGCGGGGACGGCGTCTTCTGGTCGCAGGCGGGCGACGAGATGCGCGAGTTCGTCGAGCTGACCGGCATCCCGATCTACGCGCGCCGCGTCTTCCTCAAGCGCTTCCTCGCGCACTACGAGATCTTCCAGAAGATCGCGAACCTCCCGGGAGATATCGTCGAGCTCGGCGTCTACCGCGGCGCGACGCTCCTCTCCTGGGCGAACTTCCTCGAGATCCGGAACATGGGCGACCGGCAGAGGAGGGTGATCGGCTTCGACAACTTCAAGGGCTTCGGCGCGTTCGACCCGAAGGACGGCGCGCCCGCGCCCGAGGTCGGGAAGAAGGCCGGCGGCTTCGACGGCGGAGCCTTCGAGGAGTCGCTCCGGGACGCGATCCGGATCTTCGATGCCGACCGGTTCATTCCCTACAAGGCTCGCGTCGTTCTCGTGAAAGGCGACATCGAGGAGACCGTGCCGAAGTACGTCTCGGAGAACCCGGGGCTCCGCGTCTCTCTCCTGCACTTCGACGTGGACCTCTACCGCCCGACGCTCGCGGGCCTCCAGGCCCTCTGGCCTCTCGTCGTTCCCGGGGGAGCGGTGCTGTTCGACGAGTACGGCATCCCTCCCTGGGAAGGGGAGAGCAAGGCGGTGGACGAGTTCTTCGGCGGCAAGGTCGAGCTCCGCCGGTTCGAGTGGAGCTCGAACCCCGGGGCTTACGTGATCAAGAGCCCTTGAGCCCGGCTACGGAGCCTGCTTCAGGAGCTGCTCCTTGCCGTCCTTGCTCGTGAGCTTCAACAAGGCCGTGTCGCCGTCGGCTTGCAAGATCGCATAGGTCGGGTCCGACGAGCCCCCGAGACCGAGGCCGGCGCCGTGCACCGAGACCCCGAGCTTGATGCTCGGCCGCCCGTTCTCGTCGCTCATCTTGAGGAACACGGTCTCCGGGAGCGTCTTGCCGTTCGGCAGCGTGACCTTGGGGTCCGCCGGGTAGAGCTTGAGGCTCGCCCGGACGCGGCCCTTCTCGTCCACGATCTCGAGCCCGCGACCCCGGAGCACGGGCAACGCGTCCTCCGCCACGGCCGTGCGGAGCCTCGCCGCCGCGGCGACCAGGAAGATGAGTAGACCGAGGTTCACGAACGTGAGCGAGAGAGCGAGTCGCTGGACTCTCATGGAGCCTCCCGGGGACAGACGATGCGGCGCGTCCCCCGTTAACGGCTCTTCTCGATGTTCGGCGGGACGTGCCGGAAGAGGAACTCCTCGACGATCAGCCCGAGCGCGAACGACGCGGCCTGGAACTTGGGCACTCTCGTCTCGCCCGCGACGCGAGCGGGCTCTGGGCCGTAGATCTCGGCCACGTGGAGCCTCTCCTTCGCCGCGCGGATCGTCGAGAGGAGCTCCCACGAGCAGAGGCGCTCGCAGTATTCCTCGAGCGAGCCCCTCCGGTTCTCGAGGAGGCCGAGCTCTCGGAGGAGGGACGTCCGGTATCCGCGATACATGACCAGGGAGTCGGTGTAGCGAGCCGAGAAGAGTAGGTTGATCGTCTTCGTGAAGAGCCAGTTCCCGAGCCGCGAGAGCGCGTCGTCGTCGGCGCTCTCCTTGCCTCCCAGGTATCGGGAGGCGATCACCATGTCGAATCCCTCGCGGAGCTTCGCCGTGAGCTCGGGGAGGACCTCGGGCACCGAGTTGCCGTCGGGGCTGAACGTCACGAGGTAATCGCCTCTCACGAGAGGGAAGGCGTCGCGGTAGGCGCCGACGAGACCGGGGCGCTTCTGGACGGCCACGTCGTAGCCCCGGGAGCGCGCGTATTCGACCGTGCCGTCGGTCGACCCGCCGTCCACGACGACGACCTGGTCGACCCACTCGCGCTTCACGAGCGGCATGATCTGCCGCATGCCCTCGACCTCGTTGATCGTGGGGACCATGAGAGTCACCGTGCCGGCGCGGGCCGTTCGAGCGCGATCACGATCACGATCACGATCACGAGCGCGAGGGCGGACGATCGGGCTCGGGCTCAGCGAGCGGGGTTCTGTCTGTACCACTCGATCGTCCGCTTGAGCCCCTCCTCGAACGAGACCCTGGGCCGGTAGCCGAGGCGAGCCCTCGCCTTGGCGAGGTCGATCGTGCGCGTCGGGATCGACGTGGGCTTGGACGGGTCGTAGACGACGCGCGCTCCGGCGCGGCCCGTGAGCCGGAGCACGAGCTCCACCGCCTCGCGGATCGTCACGGGCTGCCCGCTCCCTATGTTGATCGCGTCGCCGTCGGCGCACTTCTCGATCGCGCCGAGGAGAGCATCGGTCATGTCGTCAATGTACAGCGCGGGCAGCACGTGGCCTCGCTCGAAGTCGAACTTGTCGCGAGGCCCGTAGACGTTCGTCGGCCGCAGGATCGCGACCTTGAGGCCGAACTTCTGCTCGTAGAACGCGCAGAGCTTCTCGATGTAGCGCTTCATCCAGCCGACGCCGAAGTAGACCGGGTGAGGATCTCCCGTGAACGCCTCGTCCTCGCGCACGGCGTGCGGGACGGCGGGGTAGACGGTCGTCGTGCTCACGAAAGCGACGCGCTCGACCTTCGCCCGCCACGCGGCCTCGAGGAGCTGGGAGTTGATGAGCAGGTTCTCCGTCACGTGAGCGACGGGGTTCGTCCGCATGACGAAGGCTCCCGAGGTGTTCGCGGCGGAGAAGACCACCGTGTCGCAGCCCTTCGCCGCGGCCTCGCAGCCCTCTCGCGTCGCGAGGTCGACCTTCCGGTACTCGATGCGAGGATCGACGACGACGGGCGGGCTCCTGTGCAAGGTCCCGACGACGCGGGCGCCTCTCGCGAGGAGCGCTTCGATCGCGTGGCTCCCGATGAGGCCCGTGGCTCCCGTGACGAGGACGGTCCGGCCCTCGAAGAACACGCTCTCCTCTCTCACTTGCTCCCCGGGAGCAGGCGCCGGGCGTCTCCCGGAGAGAAGACGTCGTAGCGGCTCGTCGCCGCGCTGCCGTTCGTCCTGTACCAGTCCATCGTCTCGCGGATCCCTTGAGCGAGAGAGACCGAGGGCTCGTATCCGATCGAGCGCGCGCGCTCGATGTCCATGACTCGCGTCGCGTCGCCGCGAGGCTTGGACTCGTCCCAGACGACCTCGGGCTTCTTCTCGAGGGTGCTCACGATCACGGAGACGAGCTCCTCGATCGAGACGCCCTTGCCGCTCCCGAGGTTCACGGGCCGGAGCGCGAGCTTCTCGACGTTCTCGATCGCGAGCAGCATCCCCGCCGCGACGTCGCGCGCGTGCACGAAGTCGCGCCGCGGAGAGCCGTCGCCCCAGACGCGCAGCGGATTCTCTCCCGAGAGGGCGCGCCTCACGAGCGAGGGCACGACCATCGCATTGTCGAGGTCGAAGTTGTCGAAGGCCACGTAGACGTTCGCGGGCCTCACGATCGCGATCTTCTCCCACCCGAACTCGATCCTGTAAGCCTCGGCCTGGAGCTCGCCGATCCTCTTGGCCCAGCCGGCGAACCGGTCGTTGGGAGAGGGGAAGCTCGTCCAGACATCGTCCTCGTGGAAGACCGCGGCGGGCGAGTAGACCGCGACCGAGCTGGCGAACAGGAAGCGCTCGGCCCCGCACTGACGCGCGGCCTCCATGAGGTTCGTGTCCAGCGTGAGCGTCGGCACGAAAAAGCTCGCGGGCCGCGTCGTCGTCACCGCCGGCGAGCCCTTCACTCCGAGGAGGTTGAAGACGATCTCCTGGCCCTCGCAGACCTCGAGGCAATTCGGGAACGAGAGGAGATCGACTCTCCTGAAAGTCGCGGCCGGATGCGCGCGCGAGGGGTCGTCGAGGGAGGCAATCGTGACTCTCGCGCCTCTCTCGACGAGGAGCTCGACGAGCGGCCGGCCTATCAGGCCCGTTCCGCCCGCAACCAGGACTCTCTTTCCTCGGAACACGCTTCTCTCCACGGTTCACGCACGCTTGGGCTTGAGGGAGTCACGTTCGAACGACAACGAGAACCGCAGAGGCGCTGAGGGGCGCGGAGCTACGCAGAGAACGACCTTCGAGGGTCCCTCTGCGAAACTCGGCATCCCTCTGCGCCTCTGCCGTGATTCGTTTTCTGTTTCAAACAGAAGCCACAATCCATTCCCCGGCGTCTTCAGTGATGCCCCGCGAGCTCAGCCGGGCTCGACGAGGTCCCGTAGAGATACGCGCCCTTCTTGTTCCCGTACCAGATCACCTCGCGGCACCAGTCTTCCCACGTGAGCCAGACCTTGCTCGTCCGGTCCACGTGGTGTCGCGTCGGCTCGCGCTCGAGAGGCACCGGCATCCCGAGCAGGACCGACTGGTAGACCTCGAGCAGGTTCCAGGAGAGCGAGAGGTCGAGGTCGGCCTCCTGGAAGGGAGTCTTCATGAGGCTCCGGTTGAGAAGCACGGACTCGCGGAGGAGCCCGTCCTCGAGCTTCGCTCCCCTGGCCTCGAGGAAGCGCGCGAGAGCGCGCTCGGCCTCGGCGTAGAAGGCATCGAGGCGGCCCTCGGTCGCGAGCTTGATGAGCATGAGCTCGTCCGCCGGCCACCAGATGTTGAGCCACTCCCGGGACTGGACGTACTCGGGGCCGCCTTCCTGGATCTTCCTAGCCTCGGCGCGGAAGAAGTCGCGCACGCTCGCGAGCGCGGGGAAGCCCGCGAGGTCGCCTTCCAGGAAGTGCTCGATGAGCTCGCGGTAGCCTGCCTTCCCGACCTCGTGCGCGATCGTGATCGGGATCTGGAGGACCTTGTCGAAGTAGAGGAAGGCCGCCATCCACGAGAAGGCGCGCGTGCGGACCCACTGCTCGCGCGGCATGGTGCTCGTCGCGACGACGAGCTCCTGCGTCTCCTGGATCTCCTCCTCCTCGGCGAGGCTCCCGTGGATGTTGATGATCTTCGACTCCACCGCCTCCATGCCGTACTTCTTCTGGTACGCCGGGTCGCCCATCTCGGCGTTCGGGAGGATCGAGAGGTTGTTGAACTGGATCCGGTTGTGCTGCCCGCCGTCGATGAGAGACGAGACTCCGTCGGCGAAGCTCTCGTAGGTCTCTCCCGGAAGGCCGAGGATCATGTCCGAGTAGGTCTCGACCTTGTCGCGCGTGAAGCGCCGCTGGAGCTCGGCGTAGGAGCGCGAGGAGATGTTGTCTCGCTTGATCGCCTTGAGCGTGCCCGGGTCCACGGACTGGAGCGAGATCGCGACTCCCTTGTTGAGCCCGGCCTGCGCGAGGATCGACTGCACCTGGTAGGCGCGCTCCGTCGCGTTCTTCGTGTTCTGGACGGAGAGCGCATGCGGGTATCCGAGCCGCGCCTTC
>JACQDU010000238.1 GCA_016200955.1 bacterium | reverse complement strand
GCGAGGAGGACCGAGCGCACCGTTTCTCCTCCGCTCACGGCCCACGCGCGCCGGAGCGCGAGAAAGAAGCGGGCGAAGCTCGCTCCCGCTCCGCTCCCCTCGACCGGCGCCGTCCTCGCCTGGAGGAAGAGCGACAGGACGGGGAAGACGAGGCCCGGAAGAAGCACGAGCGCTCCCACGAAGACGGCGAGGAGCTTCCCCGCTCCTCCGAGCCTCCTCGGCTCGAAGGACGGCGCGTCTCCCTCGAGCGCTGCGCCGCTCGCGACTCGCCTCGGCGTCGCGAGGAACGCTCCCGCTCCTCCCGCGAGGAGGACCGCGAGCACGAGAGGAAGCGCGAGCCCCGCCGCCTGGGCGAGCTGGAACTCCTGGAGCCGGTCGTGCACGTCCTCGTTGAGCGTCCTCACGCGCAGGATCTGGGGCGTCGCGAAGTCCGTGAGCGCGACCGCGAAGACGAGGAGCGCTCCTCCGAGCGCGGCGGGGCCGAGGAGCGTCGCGTGGACCCTGAACGCTCCCGTGCGCCCGCGCGCGAGGCGCGCGACCTCGACGAGGCGGCGGTCGAGCCGCCGGTCCGCCGCCGCGACCGCGAGCGCCACGAGCGGGAAGTAGCTCGCTCCGAGGACGATCCCCGCCGACGGCGCCGTGTAGACGAATCCCGGGAGCATGAGGCGCCGAGCGTCCTCCTCGGCGCTCGCTCCTCGAAGCTGCGCGACGACCCGCGCGAGCCGCCCGGCGGGTCCGAGGAAGTCGATCCACCCCGCCGCCGCGAGGTAAGGCGGCATCACGAGCACGAGGATCGAGAGCGCGAGGAGCGTGCGCCTCGCCGGCGCTCGCGCTCCCGCCACGAGGAGCGCTTGCGGCGCTCCGAGGAGGAGGGCCGTGAGAGCGGCGACCGCCGCGATCTCGAGCGAGACGAGGAGCGCTCCCCGCGCTCCCGGCTCGAAGGCGAGCCCGAGCGCCTCCCGGTCGAGCCCGCTCCCCGCGAGCGCCGAGACGAGCGGCGAGAGGACCAAGAAGAGAGACAGCACGAGCGCGAGAGGAGGAAGACTCACGTTGCGTATCGCCAACGCACCTCTCCTGCCACGACCACGGCACAAGATTGGCCGCCAAGGCGCCAAGACGCCAAGGGTCTCTCTTCTTGGCGCCTTGGCGTCTTGGCGGCGAGTCGTTTCGCGCTAACCCGAGTGCAGGAACTCGACCCAGTCGCCGTCTTTCATGACGTAGTCGCGGCCCTCGGCGCGCATGCGGCTCGCGTTCTTCGCGCCCTTCTCGCCTCCGTGGAGGACATAGTCGTCCCAGGAGATCACCTGGGCGCGCGCGAAGCCCTTGGCTATGTCCGTGTGGATCTTCCGCGCCGCCTCGACCGCGTTCGAGCCTCGCTGGATCGTCCAGGCGCGCACTTCCTTGTCTCCTCCCGTGAGGAACGAGATCTGATCGAGGAGCGCGTAGGAGAGACGGATCGCGAGGCCGGAGATCGTCTCCTTGATCCCGAAGTCGGCGAGGAACGCGGCTCGGTCGGCGGGGTCGAGCTGCGAGACTTCCATCTCGAGGCGCCCGCGGATCGGCGCCGTGATGTCCGCGGGAGGCTTCGCTCCCGGCTCGAGCTTCGGCACGTCGGGGATCCCGAGCGCCCTGGGGTCGTCGTCGTCTCCTATGTTCACGAGAGTGAGCGTCGGCTTCCGCGTGAGGAACTGGAAGCTCGCGATCTTGAGCATCTCGTCTCGCCCGATCTCGACCTCGCGGAGAGGGCGGCCCGCGTCGAGCGTCGGCTTGAGCTTCATGAGGAGCGCGAGCTCCTCCTGCTCCTCCTTCTGCGTCTTGGACGGCTTCTTGGAGGATCTCTCGAGCTTCTCGACGCGCTTCTCGACCATGGAGAGGTCCAAGACGAGGAAGTCCGCCTCGAGGTCGAGGGCGTCGGCCTTCCAGTCGACCCGGTCCTTCGGGTGAGGGACGGCGGGGTTCTTGAAGGCGCGGATCACGCGGACGATCGCGTCCATGTCGCGGACCTCGCCCATGAACTTGTCGCCGCCGTAGCCCGGCATGTCGTGGAACTCGACGGTCGCGGGCGTGAACTTCTTGGGCTTGTAGTCCTCGCGCATGCGCTCGAGGCGAGCGTCGGGGACGGGCACGACGCGCACGCGCGGCTCGCCGCCTCCCGAGAAGTCCGAGAGGGGCTCGTTCGCTCCGGAGAGCGCGTTGAGCACGGTGGTCTTCCCCGAGAAGGCGACGCCGACGATGCCGAGCTTCATCGAGCTCCCGTTCCGTTCAGTATCTCATGCCCGGACTACGGCCTTCCCGCGGGCGAGAGCGCCTGGGGCGAAGGCGGGGCGACGGCCCCCTCGACGGCGGGCGGCTCGGAGCTCCTGGAGACCACGCGGGCGAGCACGATCCCGACTTCGTAGAGCACGACGAGCGGGATCGTGCAGAGGATGAGCGTGAACGGATCGGGCGTGGGGCTGATGATCGCCGCGATGATCGTCGCCGCGAGGATCCAGTAGCGCCGGTATCTCCCGTAGACGTTGGCCTTCACGAGCCCGACGAGCGAGAGGAACGTCATGACGAGCGGCAGCTCGAAGATCAGGCCGACCACGAGCGTGAGGTTGATGAAGAGCGAGAGATACTCGGAGAGCGCGAACTGCCCGACGATGTAGTCGGCGCCGTAGGTCGCGAGGAACCTGAGCCCCGCCGGGATCAGGACGTAGTAACCGAACGCCGCTCCCACGGCGAAGGCGAGGATGCTCACGGGGAAGAAGATCCGCACCCAGCGCTTCTCGTGGCGGTGGAGGCCGGCCGCGACGAACTGCCAGAGCTGGCGTCCGATCAGCGGCGAGGCCAGGAAGAGCGCGCACGCGAGGCTCACCTTCATGTAAGCCATGAAGCTCTCCATGTAAGAGAGCTGCGTGAGCTCGAGCCTCGGGAACTTGGCGTCGAGCTTGAGGAGAGGAGCGACCTCCTGCTGGACGGCCTTCCTCGCGTCGGCGGCTTCCTCGACGAGAGCGACGCGCCTCTTCTCGAGCTCCTCCCAGCGAGCGGCGTCGGGGCGGTCGAGGAGCTTCCGCTGCTCCTCCTTGATCGCGCGGGCGCGCTCCGTGAGCCCCCTCTCGCGCGCGGCGAGGTCGGCGAGGCGCTTCCCGGGCTCGGAGGAGATCTTCTCGGCATACGCGGCCCGGTTCCGGTCGACCTCGCGCAGCTCCTTCTCGAGCGCCGTGCCCTCGTCCACGGCGCTCCGGGCGGCGTCGGCCGACTTCGAGGTGAGCTCCTTGTCGATGAAGTCGTCGACGGCGTCTCTCTCGACCCTCGCCATGGTCTTTATGTGAGGCCAGGTCGCCCACTGCATGAGCTTCTCCTGAAAGCACAGGCAGACCGTGAAGGCGGCGATCAGCCAGAGAACACACTTGAAGACGTGCCCGCGAAGCTCCTCGAGGTGGGCTCCGAGCGTGAGCTTTCGCGTGTCGATGTCGTCGGGCGCCGGGGCCATGCGCCTAGAGGATACGGGCAAAGGGAGCGATGTCCACTCGAGGAAAACGACGCGAGCCTTCCATCTCTCGGGGAAGGCTCGCGGGGGGAATGCGGGGGCACGCGCCCCCGCAAAATGGTGACGAATGAGCTTACTTACTTGCCCACGTAGTCGAGGAGGTCTTCCTCTTTCATGAACGTCGCGCCGAGCTCGGTCGCCTTCTTGTAGTCGTCCGGGAACTCCTCGTCGCCCTTCTGGAGGATCACGACGTAGTCCACGTCGACCGAGAGAGACTTCAGGACCTTGCCGCCGAACTCCTCGATCTTCCGCTCGAGCTCGCCCTTGTTGTAGTAGCGGTTCGAGAGCTTCGTGCCGAGGAACCAGAACTTCGGCTGAGCGTTCCGCTCGAAGATCGGGTTCCGGACGAGGTCGCCCTTCACGACGGGGTCCGAGGGGTCGACGATCGTGCCCTGGAGGACGGCGCACTGGGACATGTCCTGGTCGATCTTCTGGACCTCGCAGAAGGCCTTGAACTTCTGCCGGCCGCCCTTCGTGAGCGTGTAGACCTGGAACTGCGTGCCCCGGCGGAGGCCGTGCATCTTGCCGATGTCGATCCAGCAGTAGCCGAGCTTGGCGTCGGCGAACGTGACTTCGCCGTCGGGCTTCGAGGTCTCGTAGAAGCTCTTCTGCTGCTTCTTCGTGAGCTGGTCGATGCGCGCGAGGTGCTTCCTGATCTCCAACTCCTTGCGCTGGAGCTCGACCGTGAAGTCCTGGACCTTCTTCGCCTCGTCCTTCTGGAGCTTGTCCTTCTCGTCGAGGAGGCGCTTGAGCTCGGCGTCCTTCTTCCGGGCGAACTCGTTGTACTGGTCTTCCTTCTGCGCGAGCTTTCCCTTGAGCTCGTCCGTCTCGGACTTGAGCTGGTTCCTGAGGTCGTCGATCTGCTTCATCTTCAGCTCGCGGTCCTGGTCGGCGACGATGCGCTCGATCCTGAGGCGCGGGACGACGTGCAGGACCGCCTGGAGCAGCTTGAGCGTGTCCTTCTGGCAGTCGACGAGGTTGGTGTACTTGTCCTGCTTGTCCTTCTGCTCGCGGAGCGTCTTCCAGAACCCCTTGACCGTCTCGTCCTGGATCCGCTCCCAGTCGGGCGCCGTCGAGGAGGCCCACTCCTCCTGGATCGTCTCCTGGAGCTTCCGGTTGAACTCGCCGAGCTGCTCGGCGACGAGGCCCTCGTAGGTCGCGGTGCCGCTGTTGCCGTTGATCGCCATGTTGAGCTTCTTGATATCGTCGC
>JACQDU010000237.1 GCA_016200955.1 bacterium | reverse complement strand
TCGTCGAGCGCGGCGTGCGCGGGAAGAGCGTCCTCCTCCCGCGGGCGGACATCGCGCGCGAGGCCCTCGCCCGGGCCCTCGAAGCGGCGGGAGCCGTCGTGGACGAGGTCTCGGCTTACAGGACGGTCGAGGGAGACGGAGACGCCTCCGTCCTCCTCCGCGCCATGGACGAGGGAGCGCTCGACCTGGTCTGCTTCACCTCGTCCTCGACGGTTCGCCACGTGGCGCGTAGGATCGGGGACGCGGAGCTGAGGCGCCGGTTCTCCAAGGAGAGGCCGATCGTGGCCTCGATGGGGCCGATCGCATCGGCGACGCTCAGGGAGCTCGGAGTCGAGCCGCAGGTCGAGGCGAGCGAGCACACGGCGTCCGGCCTCGTCGCGGCCGTGCGCGCGGCGCTCTCGGGAACGTGAGCATGGACCAGGAGCAGACGAACGAGAGCCGGCCGCGCGCGCGCCGCGTGCGCCAGAGCAAGTTCGTGCCTCTCGTCCTCCTCCTCCTCATGGCCGCGATCTGGGGTTACCTCAACTGGAACCTCTACGAGCCTTACCGCGGCCCGTGCGCCGTCGCCGACGAGGGCGGCGTCTTCGTCTTCTACGACCGCGTCGCCGACAAGGAGGCGCGGCCGCAGGACAGGAACTTCTATTTCAGGAAGTCGCTCGACGGGAGGAAGTTCGACAAGCCCCAGCGCGTCGAGGGAGCGCTAGTCTCGGCGGCGCTCGACGACGACGGGCATCTCATCTGCATCTTCCACGACTTCTTCTCCGTCTACTCGAGGGCGAAGCAGCTCGAGCGCGAGTGGTCCGCCTCGACGGAGTCGCTCGGCTTCGAGGGGCGCTACCTCCAGCGGCGCGGGAGCGACGTCTTCTGCTTCGGCACCGACAAGCAGGGAGCCCTGCGAGCGGCGAAGCTCGTGAAGACCTCGGCCCCTCGCGCGAAGTCCGACGACCGCACGGCGGTGTCCTGGCGCTTCGTCGCGATCGACGGAGCGAAGCTCGAGAAGGCGGCCGAGCCTCCGGGCGAGGTCGAGCGGGACGAGTCGGGCGCCGTGCCGTCGCCCACCGCGTGGGCCGGAGCCGAGGACGCGAGCGGGAGGCTCGCGATCTTCTTCCGCGTCCAGGCCCCCGCGCCCGAGAAGCGAGGGAGCCCGTTCAAGACCGAGCCGATCCCTCCCGGGAGGGTCTCCTTCGCGATCTTCGACGGCTCCACGTTCGCGAGCCTGACGAAGCTCGACGAGGACCTCCCCGCGTTCGCCGCGACGAGCGTGAGCACGGCGACGATCGCGAGCGGGTCCGCCGCGGACACGGCCGCGGTGGGGACGCACGTCCTCGTCTTCGGGACCAGGCGGGGCGAGCGCGAGCCGCAGAAGGACGTCGACGCCCTCGGGCCGAGGATCTGCTGCTGGTCGCTCGAGGGGACGAAGCTCTCGTAGGTCGAGCCGATCCCGTACAAGATGGGCGGCTTCCTCGAGGACCAGCGCGCCGTCTCGCTCGCCGCGGTGGGCCTCAGGGAGAGGCTCCTCCTCCTCGCGCAGATCGGAGGCGCGGTCAAGATCACGACCCGGGAGAAGGGCTCGACCCGGTGGGGCGAGTGGGTCGACGTGGCCCGCATGCCGACCGAGGCTCGCTCGCTCCTCTACGTCTACGTGGGCGCGCTCCTCCTCCTCGCGATCGTCATGGTCGTCTCGGGCCTCGTCGCTCTCAGGAGGAGGCTCGGGGCGCCCCTGCGCGTGCGAGACCTCGACGTCGAGACGGCGGACGCTCTCGTCGCCGACGCCCTCGCGCAAAGGCGAATGGCCGTCGGGGCCGGCGACTCGCGCGGACCGGCCGCTCCTCGCGAGAGCGCTCGCCCGAGCGAGGAGCCCGCGGACGCCGCTCGAGCGAGCTCCCAGGAAGAATCGGCGGAGGAGGACGCCTCGATCCCCGACCGCTTCATGGCCTTCCTCATCGACTTCTTCTTCGTCTTCCTCCTCTTCGTCGTCCTGGGAGAGATCCTCCAGGTGGACCTCTCGCCGCGCCCGAACGACGATCCGGTCAGGACGCTCGCGATCGTGGCGTGGGCCACGCTCGGGTTCGTGGGCTACCTGTGCCTCTTCGAGGTCCTCTTCGGCCGGACGTTCGGGAAGCGGATCGTGGGCCTCGAGGTGAGGACGCTCCAGGGCGGCACGCCGCCTCTCCTCGCCCGGATCTACCGGAACCTGTTCCGCATCGAGCTCCTCTTCCTCGCGACGCCGATCCCGATCGCGTCGCCGTGGGGCGACCAGAAGCTCCCGCTCCTCGTGCCGTTCGTCGCGCTCATCGTCATGGTCGCGACTCCGAGGACGCAGCGCCCGGGTGACGTCGTCGCCGGCACGGTGGTCCAGCGGTCGCGCACGCGGCCCATGAGCGAGGAAGAAGAAGACTCGTGAGCCGGGCCACGTGACGGTCCGGGAGTCCCGCTTCGCCGGCTCCTGGTATCCGGGCGAACGGGACGAGCTCCGCGCTTACCTCGAGAAGGCGACGCCCCGGAGCGAGCCCAGGAGAGCGATCGCCGTCGTCTGCCCTCACGCGGGCTACCGGTACTCGGGGGCGATCGCGGCGGAGACGTACGCTCGCGTCGCGGTCCCGCTCTCGGCGATCGTGCTGTGCCCGAATCACCGCGTGCCGCCTCCCGTGCTCGCCGTGTGGGCCAAGGGGAGCTGGCGCACTCCCCTGGGAGACGTGCCGATCGACGAGCCGCTCGCGGCGCGCCTCCTCGCGGAGGCTCCCGGCCTCCTGAGAGCGGACGACTTCCCGCACGAGCGCGAGCACGCCGTCGAGCTCCAGCTCCCCTTCCTCAGGTTCCACAGAGAGGACGTGAGAGTCGTGCCGATCGTCGTCGGGATCGACCGCGCGAGCGACCTCGCCGCGCTCGGGGCGGCGATCGCGCGCGCCGTCTCCTCGCACGAGCGCCCCGTCCTCCTCGTCTCCTCCTCCGACATGAACCATTACGAGAGCGCCCAGGTCGGAGGGAGGAAGGACAGGGCCGCGCTCGAGCGCCTCCTCGCGCGCGACGCCGAGGGCCTCATGCGCGTCGTGGACGAGCGCGAGATCACGATGTGCGGCGTGCGCCCGACGGCCGCCGTCCTCCATGCCGCGCGCGCCCTCGGTGCGAGCGAGGCCGAGCTCGTCCGCTACGGCCACTCGGGCGAGGTCTCGGGCGACCACGAATCGGTCGTCGGCTACGCGGGCGTCGTCATCCGCTGATCGCCGCTCTTGTCGCTCGCGACGGTGAGTCGCGCGAGGACGCCGAGCGCGAGCCCGAAGACCGAGTGAGCGGCGATCGTGACCGCTATGAACTTGGGCCCCGGCTCGATCCCGAAGAACCTCGCGTAAGGAGAGAGGAGAAGCCCCGCCTCGATCGCGAGGGCGAACGGGATTCCCAGGACCCATCGCTTCCTCCCGCAGAGGAGCACGTACATGATCCCGAACGACATCCCGTTCGAGAAGTGATAGGCCCAGCCCGCTCCCTGCGCGAGCACCGTCTCGGGCGCGAGGCCCGTGATCGACGCCCCGAACGCCGGGAAGACCTTGAAGAGCGGCATCCCCGAGAGCACGAACGGCACCCGGAAGAGGTCGTAAGCGCACGCCGCGAGGAAGCCGGTCCAGGTCCCGGTCCAGATATCCGATCGGAGCCCCGCGCTCCCTCGCCACGCGAGCCCGATCGTCGCGACGGTCCCGGGCAAGAGGAGGAGCGGCACCGTCGCGCTCATGCGAGGCCCGCCGTAGAGCTCGATGAGCAAGCAGAGGATCGACGTGAGCGCCGCGCCGAACGCGAGGACCCGCTCTCCCCTCGATATCACGCCCCGAGTCTACGGACTTCGTGCTCGCGCGGAAGGAGTCCACGAAGAATAACCACGAAGACGCGAAGGCACGAAGAACAGCCACTTCGCGTCTTCGTGTCTTCGTGGTTCGTTTCGCTTACTTCGGCTTCTTGGCCTTCCCGACCTCTTCCACGACCTTCTTCGCCAGCTCGAGGTCGGGATCGACCGCGAGAGCTCGCTGGGCACGCGCGAGGGCGCCATCGAGATCGCCCTTCGCGAGGAGGCACGCGGCGGCGCCCGCCTCGGCGTCGGGGACGTTCTTCAAGTTGTTCTTGAGAGCCGAGTCGTACTCGAGGAGGGCGCGCTCGCTCTTGCCCGAATGGCGCAGGCCCTCTCCCAGGAGGAAGTGAGCGTCCGGCACGAAGGGGTCGATGAGAGGAGCGTCGTCGAGGATCCGGGCGAGGTCGGCCCAGCGCTCCTTCTTTCGGTATTGAGCGGCGACCTCGAGGCGCGTCTTCATGTCGTCCGAGTCGAGAGAGCAGACGCGGTCCTGGTGCTCGAGCGCCTTCTCGGCGTCTCCCTTGGCGGCGTAGCACGCCGAGACGACGCGGTGGAGGTCGGCCATGGGAGGGACGAGCGAGAGGAGCGTCTCGTACTCGCGGATCGCCTCGTCCCAGCGCTTCTCGGCGCGGAAGATGTTCGCGCGGACGCGGCGCGCCTCGACGGGGTCTCGCGTGCCGAGGTCGATCGCCTGCTGGAACCGGCGGAGAGCCTCCGCGCCGCGGCCGCGCGAGGCGGCGACCATGCCGAGCGCGAGGTTCGCGTCACCCGCGGCGGTCCGGAGCCACGCGGCCCGCGTGCCCGCGCGAAGCTCGCTCCCGGGGAGGCCGGCCTCGGGCTCGCCGAGCGCGAAGAAGCTCGAGGGGAGCCTGAGCCCGCGCACTCCTTCGAGCGTCGCTCCCGCCTGGGCCTCGGCGTCGGCGATCTTCCCCGTGAGCGCGTAAGCGCGCGCGAGCGCTCCTCGCGCTCCCACGTCCCAGGGAGCCTCGGCGATGCGGTCGAGGAGAGCGTCCTTCTCCTCCGAGGAAGGCGGCGGCAGGTAAGCGATCCCGGCGTACCTCGACTCGAGGAAGGAAGCGAACTCGCGGTCGAAGTCCTCGCAGGGGAGGCCGAGAGCCGCGGGGACGGCTTCTCTCGTGACCTTGCCCTTCGCGTACTCGTCGAGCAGCGCGAGGATCTTCGCGAAGCCGAAGCGCTGGTCCATGAACTCGCACGCGAGGCCGCCCTGGTAGTAGGCCATCATGACCTGGTCGGCGTAGCGCGGCTTCGTGAAGGCCTCGTCGAACTTGAGGAGAGGCAAGATGAGCCCGCGCGCCCTCACCGTGAGGATCGGCACGTCGTACTCGCGCACCCACGACGGCCGACCGCGCGACTCCTCGTAGACGGAGAGGCCCTCCGTGAGCCACCGCGGGATCCGGTTCTTCGTCTTGTTGAGCGTGCAGACGTGAGTGAACTCGTGCCAGGAAGTCCGGCCCCACGAGTGCTTCCCGAAGACCTTCTTCTCGTTCGCCGAGATCACGGTCATGACGTCGCCGAAGCAGACGCCGAGCGCCGGGATGAACGGGAGCCCGATCGAGCGCGCGGAGAAGTCCTCGACTCTCGGGAACAGCTCGACGAGAGTCTTCCGCTTGAGCTCGACGCCGTACTTCTTCGTGAGCTTCTCGCGCGCCTCCTCGAGGAGGGAGATCACGTAATCGGAGCTTCCCGCGGCTTCCTTCTTGTGGAGGCGGATCGTGAAGTGCTCGCTCTCGAGGGTCGTGTAGTCCTTCTCGAGCGTCGCCATGAGCCGGACGGTGTTGAGCGTGATCACGTCGTAGGGGTCGGCCTTGTTCGCGAGGTCGAGCTCCTTCTTCCCCTCCGCCTCGTCTCCCGTGCGGAGGAGGTTCAAGCCGAGCGTCCCGCGAGCCGGGTGGTAGTCCGGGTCGAGCGCGAGCGCCTTCCGCGCGAGGTCCCGCGCCTCGGCGTAACGGAACTTCGAGGAGACGAGCCCCGCGATCTCGTTGTAGAAGCGGGCGCAGGTCGGGCGCTTCTCGAGGAAGGCCTTCTCCTCCTGGGCGAAGCCGGCGTCGTCTCCCTTGAACAGGAGCGCCGCGGCCTTCGCGGCGTGGAGGGTCACGTCCCACGGACGGGCCCCGAGCGCCTGCGCGCACCGCTCGAGCGCGCGATCGGGGTCGCCGTCGGTGACCGCCATGTAAGCGAGCGTCGCGTGCGCCGCCGGGCAAGTCGGGTCCACGGCGAGGGCCTTCTTGAGCTGGTCCTCGACCTCCCCGAAGCGGGCCGAGCCCTTGTAGTAAGCGGCGAGGAGAGCGCGCGCGAGGCCGATCCTCACCTCGGGCGAGTTCGGGTCCCGCTCGACGGCTCTCTTGAACTCGTCGGACGCGAAGGGGAAGTCGCCCTTCTCGAGGTAGATCTCTCCCGACTCGACGAGCGCTCCCACGTCCTTCGGGTCCTTCTTGAGCGCCTGCTCGAGCATCTCCTGGGAGTACTCGTACATCTTCCGCGAGTACTGCTTCTTGACCTCGGGCTGGAGGTCGGCGAGCCGGCACGCGCGCGCGGCCCACACGAACTCCGACACGGCGAGGTCGTCGCGGGCGCCGTACTCGTCGAGGACCTTCGAGAGGAGGGCGCACGCCTCCTTCTTCTTCCCGCGCTCGGCGCGGAGAGCGGCGAGGCGGACCTTCTGCTCGAAGCCCTCGCCGTCCTTCGCGAGAGCGACGGCCGTCTCGTAAGCGGAGTCGGCGCCGTCGAGGTCGCCTTTCTCCTCGAGGACGCGCCCGAGGAGGAGGTGGTGCTCGGGGACGCTGCGGTCGAGCTCGAGGAGCTTCCTCGCCGCGCTCTCCGCCTCGTCGCGGCCCGTCTTCAGGTAGAGGGAGACGAGGAGAGCTCGCGGGGCCTTGGCCTTCGGGTCCTTCTCGACGAGCGCGAAGGCGAGCGCCTGGGCCTCGTCGTGGCGGCCGCGCTCGAGGAGCGCTCGCGCGCGCGGGAGCGGCTCGTCGGGGAGCGCGTCGGGGTCCTTCTTCCTGTTCCTGGGCGCGTCTTCGTCGTCCTGCGCCCGCGCGGCGAGCACGGCGAGCGGCGCGGCGAGCACGGCGAGCGCCAGCGCGAGCGTGCGGAAGGAGCTGCGGGCCTGGATCCTCACGGTTCCTCCGGGGCGCGCTCATCCTATCTCGCGCTCGCGTGCCGGACCGTGGAATCGAGTCGATCGCGGAGAGAGGGAGCCGGGCGACCCGCGAGAGTCGCCCCGACCTCGCGCGCTCGCTTCGTCCTCCACTCGGCGGGCGACGTCAAGATCGAAGGCTCTCGCTTCGAGCTTCCGGGAAAGAGCGCCACCCTCCACGGGGTCACGCTCCTCCCGAAGAAGGCGAAGCTCTCGCGGACGAAGAGCAACTCGGTCGATGGGCAGGAGCTCCCCGCCGACAAGAAGACCGAGTTCGGCGTCGGCGGCGAGTGGCGGCTCGAGGTCGAGGGACAGGGAGCCTTCCTGCACGTCCTCTTCGCGCTCGACTAAAGCGAGACACCTCCTCCCGTGAAGCTCGTCGAGTCGGGCGACTCCGTCGGCGTCGAGCTCCACGGGAGGAAGGTCCTGTTCAAGAAGACCGGCGTCTCGCGCGCTCTCTCGAGATGAGAGACGCGCCAGGGCGAGCGCGTCCTAGTAGTCGAACCACTTCGCGCAGAACGACTCGTCGGCGGACGTCGCGGTGCTGGGCGAGAAGGGGAGGTCGGTCACCGTCGGCTCGCCCGTCCCGAGCTCGAGCTCGGGCGTCGTCGTGCCGAAGGAGAAGCCTTGTCCGTACTTCCCCGCGATCACGATCCCCCCGTCGCCGCAGAAGGACACCGAGCACGACGGCGCGATCAAGTAGTCGAAGTCGGGGAAGTCGACGAGCTTGCTCGCCTTCGCCCACTTCGCGGTGCCGTCCGCCTTGAAGGACGCGAGGAAGACGCTCGTCTGGGGGAAGTAAGACCCCGCGGGGATCGTCGTCGTCACGCCGACGCCGTCCCAGAACGTGAGCGTCCCGGTCGTGAAGTTGCCCGTGACGGCGAAGCTGCCGTCGTCGGCACAGGCGATCCCCGTCGCGGCGTCGAAGAACGTGCTGGAGCTTCCCGAGTAGCTCGTCGTCTTGACCCACGAGAGCGCGCCGTCCGTGGCGAAGCTCGCCACGAAGAAAGACGTCGAGCCCGCGACGCCGACCGTCGCCGCGCCGGGCTCGCCCGGGCCGAACGTGACGGCGTCGGTGATCGACCCGGTGGCCAGGACCTTGCCGGTCGGAGTCACGGCCGTGCTCGTGAGGTCGCACGTGCCCGTGGCCGTCTTGACGAACGCGATCGTGCCGTCGGACTTGCACCCGACCAGGTACGTCGTCGGCACGTAGAGCGCTCCCGAGATCGTCGTCGTCCCGAACGTGAGGGCCGGGGCGCCGCCGTAGCCGGTGAAGGTGCCCGCCGCGACGATCAGGTCGTCCGTGGCCCCGGAGATCGACGCGGGCGTCAGGAAGGTATCGCCGGTCGCATCGTCCCCGGTGACGGCCCAGACCGGCGTGAAGGCCGCATCGAGCTTCGCGATGAGCGCATGGTAGGAGAAGCCGCTCGAGGGAAGCGAGATCGAGCCGAGGGTCGCGGGACCGTAGTACTGGGCCGTCAGGGCGAAGCCTCCGCTCGGGAGCGCCGCGATGGATGTCGGCACGAAGTAGGAGCTCGACAGGAACATGGCCGAGAGGCAAGCCCCGCTCTCGTCGTACGTCGCCGCGTAGAGCCCGCTTCCCTTGAGCGTCTTCGAGGACCCGAAGTCGATCGGAAAGCCGCTGCCGGTCCCCAGGACGACCGTGCTCCCCGAGGCGAGCACGCACAATGCGGCATGGGAGACGGAGCCCGTGCTGTCCGTGGTCGGAACGCTGGCCCAGGCGACCGAGCCGTCCGCCTTGTATCGGACGAGATACGACCGGTAGACGAACGCGAGGGAGCTCAGGCTGAAGCTCGAGGACCCGAACGAGATCGTGGGGTCGTCGGTCGAGTAGCCCCAGAAGCTCCCGGCGACGACGCTGCCGCCGTCGGGGCAACCCGCGACGTTCACGTGCACGTGCGAGTGGCCGTGCGCCGGATCGGGAGTGCCCGAGGCGGAGGCGAAGACGAAGCCCTTCGTCCTCACGGTGACGGTCGCGCTCCCGGTGATCCCCGCGGAAGCGTCGCTCGCCGTCACGATCTCGGGCCCGAACGTCTCGAGCACGACCGAGGCCGGGAACGAATGTGCTCCCGCGTCGGCCGCGGTGAACGTGTAGGCGCTCGGGAGCACGACTCCCGGATCCGCGTCCGTGCTCGAGAAGGAGATCGTCCCCGCGTAACCCGTCACGACGACTCCCGCGGAGTCGACGACCGTCAGGGTCACGCTCGAGACGCTCCCGGCGCCGACCGAGCCAGGGAGACCCGTCAGGAGGAGCTTCTTGGGCTTCCCGACGACCTTGATCCCGTATTGAGTCGCGGTGAGGCCCGGGTCGCGCGTGTCCGTGGCCGTCACCGACCACGTGCCCGCGGAGCCGAGCGCGACCGGGAACGTGTGGCTCCCGGCGTCCGAGGCGCCGAACGTGTAGCTCGCGGGGAGCACCGCGCCCGGGTCGGTCGAGGTGAGCTTCACGGTTCCCCGGTAGAGGCCGTTCGTCCTTCCCGAAGCATCCCTCGCCGTCACGGTGAAGTTGCCCGGCACACCCGCGGTCATCGTCGCCGGGAGCCCTCCCGCCGCGAGCGAGCGGGTGGCCGGCGCGACCGCGTTCTCGGTGAAGGTCACGGAGAGAGACGCCACGTCCGCGACGCTCGCGACGACGGTGTTGGGGCCCACGTCCGGTCCGAGCGTGAGCTGGGTCTCGACGCGCCCGTCGGTCGAGGTGCGCGTGCCCACGGTGGCGATTCCGCCTCCCTGGGTCACCTCGAAGCTCACGGCGACACCGGCGACCGGGAATCCGAACTGGTTTCGGACTAGGACGACGAGCGGCTCGCGGAGCTTCTCTCCCGGCGCCGCCGACTGCTCGTCACCGGATGCGACCGCGATCTCGAGGTGAACGGTCGGCAGCGGCCCCGCCCCGGTGTTGAGGCCGCAGCCTGCGAGAGAGCCGAAGCCGACGAACCAGCAAGCAGCGAGAACGAAGCGACACCGACGCGCGCGAGCGCGGAGCTCTGAGTTCATGACCTCTCCCTGCCTCTCGGCCCTCGGTCCCTCGTGGACCGGGCCGGCAGTTCCCGTCTTCCTGACTACGCTCAGCTCAGCGGAACAGGAAAACGACGCATGAGGCCGCCCCTCTCCGGAACCGCGCCGGAGACGGATCCCCGTGGAGCTCCACCATGCAAACACGGGGTCGAGAGCCTCGCTCTCGTGGCGACACCTGGCGGACGACCACGCCGACGGCTGCCGTTTGGGGGAAGAAACCGGCTCGCCCCGCCGTCAGGGCCTCAACCGGTCGAGGAACGCGCGCACCTTCTCCTCCTGCATCTTCCACTCGCCGAGAGGGATCGAAGGGTAGAGCCCGTGCCAGTCGCTCCCGCCGGTCGCGAGGAGAGAGCGCCTCTCGCGAGCTCTCTCGATCTTCTCGAGGAGCTGCCCCTGAGCGTGAGGGCGGTAGACCTCGATCCCCTCGACGCCGATCTTCACGAGCTTGCCGAGGTGCCGCTCGAGGTCGTCCGCGGTCGGGTGAGCGAAGACGGCGATCCCGCCGGCGGCCTTGATCGCCGAGACGGCTTCCTCGGCGGAGACGACCTCGGGCGACGCGTAAGCCTCGCGCCCCGGGCTCAGGAAGCGCTTGAAGGCGCGCCGCCGGTCCTTCGCGAGCCCTCTCGCGACGAGAGCGGAAGCGATCCGGTTGCGGCCGAGGTAACGGTCGCCCGGCAAGTCGAGGCCGGCTTCCTCGTCCTCGATCGCGATCCCGCGAGCTCGCAGGCGCTCGACCATGGAGACGATCTGCGCTCTCTTGCCGATCCGGTTCCTGCGAGAGACGGCGCACAGCTCCTCGCTCGCAGGGTCGATCCCGAAGCCGAGGATGTGAACGGTCCCCTCGGGGCGAGGATCGACGCGAGCGGTGAGCTCGATCGCGGGAACGAGCGCGATCCCGAGGGCTCGCGCGGCCTCTCTCGCCTCGCCGATTCCGGATGCGTCGTCGTGGTCCGCGAGAGCGATCGTGCGAAGACCGGAGGCGGCGGCTCTCGCGACGAGCTCCTTCGGGCTCACCGTTCCGTCGGAGACCGTCGAGTGGAGGTGGAGGTCTACGCTCACTTACTTGGAGAGAGCGCGCTGTTGCGGATCGAGAGGATGTCGACGTTCGAGAAGGCCGAGCGGAAGTCGGAGTCGGCGAGGAGCCCGCGCACCTGCGAGAGGTGGATCACGGAGTTGACCGCGCGCTTCCCGTTCGAGCGCTGCTCCCAGGCTTTCTGGACGTCCGGATCGGCCGCGATCCTCTGGAAGGCGGGCGTCGCCTTCACGTCGGCCCAGCGAGGGTCGGCGGCCATGCGCTCGATCGCATCGGCGTTGATCGAGGGATCGACCTCGAGGCTCTCGAGGATCGCTATGTTCTCGACGAGCCGGTACTCGGGGAGCGAGCGGAAGCTCGCCTCGAGATACTGGGAGTAGATCTGCTTCGCGTGGCTCCCCTTGATCGACTCGGTGAAGCCCCAGTTGGCTCCGACGGCCATGTCGGCGCAATAGATGAGGGCGAAGAGGACGTAAGCCGCGACGACTCCCTTGGCGATGCCGAGCACCGCTCCGAGGAGCTTGTCCGACCAGTAGATGATGCTCCTCTGCGTGCTCGCGAGAGGGTTCGTGAGGTAGGTGACGGGACCTTGCTTCGGCTTCCCGTCCACGGACTCGACCGCGGCGTCGGCGGCTCCCTCGATCTTGTTCTCGGCGTCGGGGTCGCGGAGCCTCCTCAGGACGAGCCGCCCCGCGATGTTCACGACGAGGACGACGACGAGCCACGCGACGAGAGAGCCGAGGATCTGCCCCGTGTGCAGGCCGAAGCCGGCCTTGTCGTGGAGCGCGTCGGCGACGGGGTCCTTCAGGAAGCGCGCCGCCGCGACGCCGAGCACGAGCGCGACGACCGCGATGAGCTCCTTGTAGAACCCGCGCCTCATCCCGAAGACGAGGCCGTAGAGGAAGAACAGGAAGAAGACGATGTCGGCTGCCAAGTCCACTCCTCGCTCGAGGCGGGCCGCATCTTCGCTTCCACGAGCGCGGCCCGCAAGCTTCGTGAGCAGGGGGGCGACGAGAGTCGCCCCACGCAGCGTCAACTCGGGGGCGGCGAAGAGTCGCCCCACGCAGCGTCAACTCGGGGGCGGCGAAGAGTCGCCCCCACGCGGCGTCAACACGGGGCCGGCGAGAGTCGCCCCACGCGGCGTCAACACGGCCCTGGGATCACCCGATGCCACGCCGACCATGTTCGGCCGGCCGCCGCCGTGCCGCGAGCGGGTCCGGCCAACGCGCTCCTACGAGGGGCGCGAGAGCGGCGCGGGCGTGCCCACGTCCATCGCCCATCGCGTGAGGTTCGGGAAGTGCCGCGTGAGCCCGTAGAAGCGCGGGTAGATCACGCGCGCTCTCCTCTTCTCGACCGCGCGCCGGATCCTCCGGGCGAGGACCTCGGCGGTGCCGGTCGGGAGCATCGAGATCCGGGCCGCCTTCGGGTAAGAGGCGAGCGCGGCCTGCTCCATGGGCGTGTGGACGGGGCCCGGGTAGACCGTGACGACGTGCACTCCCGTCCCGCGAAGCTCTCCTCGCAGGCACTCGGAGGCCGCGGCGATCCCGGCCTTCGCGGCGCTGTAGTGGAACATGCCCGGCGTCGGCGCGAGGCCCGAGACGGAGCTCACGTCCACGATCGTCCCGGAGCGCCGCGCGAGCATGTCGGGCAGGACCGCTCGCGTGAGGCGGAGCGGGGCGAGGAGGTCGACCCTCAGCATCTCCTCGGCCTTGTCGGGGTCGACCTCGACGGTGCGCGCCACGATCTGGACGCCGGCGTTGTTCACGAGCACGTCGATCGGCCCGAGCGCTTTCTGGGAGGGCTCGAGCCAGGCCGTCATCTGCTCGGGCTTGCTCAGGTCGGCTCCCACGACGTGCGTCTTCCCGCCCGCCGCCTTCGCGATCTCGTCGAGCTTCTCCTTCCTCCTCGCGACGAGCGTGACCGCCGCTCCCGCGCGGACGTATTCGCGGACGAGGGCTTCTCCGATCCCGCTCGAGGCTCCCGTGATGGCGACGTGCATCCGGGAAGTAGACCAATTTTCGTCTTCACGAGGGCGAGAGAACGCCCACCGGATCGACGAGACGCGAGCCCGCGGAGGCGACTCCCCGCAAGGGCGGACGCCGATCACCGGACGATCGTGACGCCGCCAGAGCCGTCCACGACGATGTCGAGTCCAGTCGAGACGGCGCCGTCGACGAGCACTCCGGCGGCGTTCGACGAGCTGCGGGTCAGCACGTCGACCCGGTGCACGCCGGGCTTGAACGCCGGCGAGTCGGACGAAGTCTCGGTCGAGTAAGGCGACCAGGCTCCGTAATCGAAGCGCACTCGGTAACGGACGGTTGTGTCGTTCGAGCTCGCGTTCGAGGTCACCGTTCCGTGGACGACGACGCCGTCGGGAGTCGCCGTCGCCGTCGCGTCGAGGATCGTCGCCAGGGGCGCCGTCTCGGTCGCCCCGTCGACGAGCGAGAGCACGATGCCGTCGAGCGTCGCGACGGGGCCCCGAGCGCCGTAGACGACGAGGCGGTAGCTTCGCGTCCCGCCGCCTGGTTCGACGACGAACATGAGGCGCTCGTCGCCGGGCCCCACCGGCAAGGCGTAGCTCCGGATCGCCGTCGTGTTGCCGCTCGCGTCGAGTTGCTTCTCTACGAGCTGCCCGGAGAGCGCGCTCGCCGCGCCGCCCTGGATCCGCGCCAGGAGCCACGTCGCTTTCCCGGGGGCGTCGACGGCGGTGAGGCTGAGAGTCGTCACGGTCGCTGCATCGGGGACGCGCCCGTTTCCGAACAGGTAGCCACGGATGCACTCCTGCGCGAAGACGCTCGCCCTGATGCCGCGCTCGCCGGGGCCGGTATGGTCTCCCTCGTACGTCGTGAAGAAGTCGGCCGTCGAGAACGGCGGCTGGTCGAGGCGTGTCACGGAGAACCTCTCGGTGCCGTCGTTCGGGTCCGAGAGCGCTGCGGCCTCCTGGGAGAAGTTCTCGGTCATGGCTTTCACCATGACCTGCGTCGCGAGCGTCGAGGGGTAAGGAAACGTCTGAGCGACGGGCACCCATGTGGCGAACCTCCCGGCGAGCGTCGAGCTCGGTGGCACGGCTCCCGTGCCGCTGATCCCTCCGTAGTGGATCCCGTTCGCGACGCAGAACGAGTCCCAGTCGTCGTTCAGGACCTCGAGGAAGCTCTTTCCGCCGTAGATCCGGCACTCGCCGCACGTCTCGGCGACCTCGCCCTCGACCATGAAGGCGAGCGCGGGGTCCTGGGCCTCTCGCGTGTAGCTCGCGAGCGACTCGAGCGCGCTGTGGCCTCGCATTCCCGAGTCCCCGAGGAGAAGCCGCCGCACCGAGCACTGGCCCGACGCGTCGACCGAGAGCCAGCGGGTGTAGGCGCGCGCGACGGTGCCTCCCATCGAAAACGTGTAGATGTCGACGCGGCTTCTCCCGGTGGCGCGCTTGAGACCCTCCACGCACCGCTTGAGGCGCTGGGCGTAGGAGACGGTGTAGTGGCCGTCGAGACCGTCGTCGCGCGGCACGGGGCACGCGCCGATCGAGCCGTGAGACTTCCCCAGAGAGTCGGGGTCGTAGATCGCGCTCGAGGGCGACTCCTTGTAGTACTCGAAGGCGACGATGACGTCGGGAGGCAAGCTGTTCGGTGCGAGCGCATCGGCGTCCGCGGCCGTCAGGACGCCCGCGCTCGTGTGACCGGGTCCGAGGTTCGCGATGAGCGGGAGGAACTCGTCCGCGCTGCTCAGGTGGCCGTGCACCAAGACGAGGGGCACCTGCCCGTCGTCGATCGGGAGAGCGGGCACGGGCGCCCCGATCGAGCCTCCGCTCTGGCCGCAGGCAGCCACGAGGATCGCCGTGAGACCGATCGAGCCGACCGAAACGAAAGCGCGAGCGCGAGCCATGATCGTCACTCCTCCGCCAACCCCGCGAAAGGAGAGGGTTCCCTTCGGCGCGAGACCGCGTAAGGAAAACCGGGAGAGACGCGTCTCCCTGCTGTGCAGCTGGTAAGGCTTGTCGCTGCCGTGGCGTGGCGTTAGGCTCGCTCCCGGCATGCGTGACGGGTCCACCGAGATCGGCGGCCACGGCCGGCTCTTTCCGGAGACATCCTGGACGCTCATATGCAAGGCCCGCGGCGAAGGGGAGGACGTCCGCCGGAGCCTCGACCGGCTCGTGCGTCTCTACTGGAAGCCGGTCTACTCGTACGTCCGCGCACGCTGGCACAAGTCCAACGAGGACGCGAAGGATCTCACGCAGGAGTTCTTCGCGACGTTCCTGGACAACAAGACGCTCGAGGAGATCCGCGAAGATCGGCCGCGCTTCCGCATCTTCCTGCGCTCCTGTCTCGAGCACTTCCTCTTGCGGAAGAACCGGGACGGCGCCCGGAAGAAGCGAGGGGGAGGCGTCGCCCATGTTCCTCTCGACGAGCGGGAGGCGACGGGCGAGCTCACGCCCGAGGAGGTGTTCGACCGCGCGTGGGCGCGGTCGGTCCTCGCTTCGTGCCTCGGCGATCTCGAGAAGGCGTACCGCTCGAGCGGCCGCGAGGGTCACTGGCTCGTCTTCGAGCGTTACCACCTGAAGCCCGAGACGGCGACTTACCGGGAGTGCGCCCAGGCGCTCGGGATCTCCCTCGACGACGTGCAGAACCGGCTCCGCCACGCACGGCGAGCGCTCGACGAGCTCGTCCGCGAGAGGGTCCGCGACACGGTCGCCTCGGCCAGGGACCTCGACGACGAGCTGCGCGTCCTCTCGGCGAACGGGCTCGGCGCGTGAGCGCCGGGCATTCCGCCGGCTCAGCTGATCGTGACCCGGTAGAGCGTGCCGCTCGCACCGACGATGTAGAGGCGCCCATCGAGCGAGGTCATGCCGAGCGCCCCAGGCCATTCGCCCGCCCTGCCGACCTGGTAGTCGAGCCACCCGATCGCCGTCGTTCGAAGGAGCGTCCCGTCTTCCTCGAGACGCAGGAGCCACCCCTCGTGCGACGCGAAAAGCCGCGTCGATGCCCACGCGCCGCTCCCGCGCGCGAACACCCACTCGAGCGGCACCGCCGTCGCGCTCTCGCGGGGCAGAAGGAGCGTCTTCTGCGGCGTGCCGGCGGCGTCGAGCGCCCAGAAGCTCCCCTTCACCGTCGTGAGCGCGCGTACGCCGGGCCACTCGGAGTACGGCTGGCACGCCTTCTTGCGCGTCCTTCCATCCGTCTCATAAAGCGTGCCGTCGCGCGCGAGGACGTGGAGGCGCCCGTCGAGACAGGCGAGCGCCACGCCCTCCGCCCACGTCTCCGGCTCGCCGGCGCGCTCGCGGGCGCCCGTCCGCACGTCGGTCAGCCAGAGGCTTCCTCGGCCGAGCGTGGCCAGCCGATCGCCCACCGCGGCGGCAGCGATCGTGTCCGCGAAGCCGCCCGCCAGGCCCACGCGCCGCGCGCTCGCTGCGGCGTCGATCTCACGGAGGTCGCCGCGCTCGTCGATCGCGTAGAGCGAACCTCCGAGCGCGACGAAGTGTCGGGTCCCGGCGAGCTGCCCGGCCGCGCCGATCGGGACGACCTCGGCCGGGTTGACGGCGCCCGCGATCTGCCGAGGCGCAGAGCTCCTCCCGGGCGCGCTCGCATCCGGGGCGAGGACGGCGCCCGAAAAACGCCCGCGAAGGACGACCGCCGTCGCGCCCGCGGCGACGAGCGCGACGAGGGAGAGCAGCCGACGCTTCCAGGAGCTTCGCGGGCGGCGCTCGTACGGAGCGGCCAGGGCGGCCAGGAATGCGCTCGCGGAGGCGAATCTCGCCTCGGGCTTCCTCGCGAGCGCGCGCATGACCGCTCGGGCCACGCCGGGAGAGACCGACGGCGCGATGCTCTCGAGTGGCGCCGGCTCCTCGGTCGCGAGCTTGTAGAGGAGGGCGAGGACCTCGTCCTCCGCGTCGCTGGCTTCGATCGGGAACGGCCGCTTTCCCGAGAGCGCCTCGTAGAGGATCGCGCCCGCCGCGTAGATGTCGGCGCGCCCGTCCACGCGGCCGCCGGCGGCTTGCTCCGGGCTCATGTAAGCGAGCGTCCCGCACGCGACGCCCCTCGCCGTGAGCCCGCCGTCGCGGCTCTCCTTGATGGCCTTCGCGAGGCCGAAGTCGAGGACACGCAGCTCCTCCTCGCCGCGGGCGTTCTTCGTGAGGACGAGGTTCTGCGGCTTCAGGTCGCGGTGGACGAGGGACGAAGCGTGAGCCGCCTCGAGCACGAGGAGGAGCTGCCGCGCGAGCGCGAGCGCCCTCGGTTCGGCGAGGACCTTGTCCCTCGAGAGGACGCTCGCGAGCGTGGGACCCGGGACGAGGTCCATGGCCAGGTAGAGACCGCGCTCCTCGTCTCGGCCGAAGTCGCGAAGCTGCACGGCGAGCGGATGTACGAAGGCCTTCAGGACCCTCGCCTCGCGCAGGAAGCGCGCGCGTCCCTCCTCGCTGCGCGCGACCTCCGGCTTCAGCACCTTGAGCGCCAGCTCCTCGCCCAGCTCGCGGTGGAACGCGCGGTAGACGGCGCCGAAGCCGCCTTGCCCGAGGAGCTCGCGGACCTCGTAGCGCGCGTCGACGACCGTCCCGGGCGCGAGCGCGGACGCGGCGCGCTCGAGCGCGTGCTCGGCGAGTAGCTCGCCGATCGCGCCCGTCCCGACCGCGAAGCCTCCCGTCGCCCTTAGCCCGGCGTCCTCAGCCACGGCTCCGCAGCATAGCGGCGCCTCCTGCGATCGCCAAGCGACCCCCGGGTCGAGAGCGCGAATGTCGCGGGCGCGACACCCATCGTGAACGATGCGCCGCCGCTCGCGGCGGGCTCGACTCGGCCCGCCGATATCGGAGCTCCGGCTCTCGTTTCCGCACGTCGTCCTTCATCCCGTGAGGTTGGGAAGAGCCTCCTTGCTGTCCCCGAACGACTGCGTCTTCACGCCCGCTTGCTGGAGCATCCACAGGTAGAGGTTCGCGAGAGGCGTGTCGCGCTTGTAGCGGACGTGCCTCCCGCTCGCGATCCCGGCGCCCGCGCCTCCGAGGAGAAGGATCGGAAGCTCGTCGTGGTTGTGCGCGTCGCCGTCGGCGATCCCGCTCCCGAAGACGATCAGCGTGTAGTCGAGGAGAGTGCCCTTCCCCTCCTTGACCGTCTTCAGCTGAGCGGCTTCTCGAAGGCGCGCACGGCCTCGAGGTACTCGTCGAGCTTCTTCTTGTCCGAGACGCCGAGCCTGGCCTTCACGCGCTTCGCGTCGTCGCGTGCGGCGTCGAGGACGCTCGCGCGGAAGCGGTCTCGCTGCGCGCGCTTGTCGGGAGTGAGGCCCTCGCCGTCCAGGAACAGGCGCTCGAAGGCGCGGCGCGGGTTGATCTCCTTCGCGAGCGGCGTCGAAGGAGAGCTCCACGAGAGGTTCGAGACGTAAGCGCAGCTGTAGCCCGAGTCGCAGCTCCCGCTCTGGGCGCTCGGGTCGGTCCCGAGCTCGACCGACGGGAAGGGCACGCTCTCTCCCATGACCTTCGCGGCGACCTGGTCGACCGAGACGCCCGCTTCGATGTCGGCGCCGTCCGTCTTCCTCGGGTGAGCCGTCGTCAGGAAAGAAGCTCCCGCGCGCGCGTGGTCGCCGGGCCCGTCTCCGTGCGGTCTCCCTCCGTCGATCGTGAGGCCCGAGAGGACGAGGAGCTCCTTCCGGTGAGGAGCGAGCGGCTCGAGGAGAGGCGGCAGCTCGAAGTCGTGGCCTTCTCCCCTGGGAGTCCATTGCGGCATGTGCATGCCGTTCGGCGTCGAGATGAACAGGAAGCGGAGCTTGGGCTTCGGCGCCGGCTCGGCCTCCGCTCTCCTCGAGGTCCAGGCCCAGGAGTCGAGGAGAGGCACCGCGAGCGCCGCTCCTGCCGCGCCTCTCAGGAAAGCGCGCCGCGTGAGTCCCGCGGGTCGGTTCACCGCCATTCCTTCCCTCCTCCGTCGACGCGGCGCTTGTGGAACGCGTCGAGCTTCGTGAGGCCCACGATGAGGTCCTGGAGCTTGTAGTCGGGCGCGAGGCCGTCGAGGAGCCTGTCGAGAGCGGCCTCGTCCGCCGCGATCGGGCCGCGGCCGAGGCCGAAGACGAACAGCTTCTTCGCCACGCACCGCGCGACCTGCCGCGAGCGCGAGCCGAGCCAGGCCGTGGCACGACGCGCACTCCTTCTTCTGACGGTGGAGCTCGAGCCGCGCGCGGAGCGACTTCGCCGCGACGGGAGTCCCCTCGTCCTTCAAGCTGTCCGCTCCCGGGAGAGGAGGCGGCGGCGGGTCGTCGAGCAGGACCTCGAGGACCCAGCGCCCTCGCTTCACGGGAGACGTTCGCGTCGGGTTCGACGTCGCCATGAGGACGCTCGCGTGCCCGAGGAGGCCGCGGCGCTCGGGCGGGAGGTCCACTCGCCTGAGCTCGCTCCCCCGCACGCCCTCGATCCCGTAATGGCGGGCGAGGCGCTCGTTCGCGAACGTGAACGGCGCGTCGATCAGGTCCCGCACGCTCCGGTTCTCTCTCAGGACGGTCTCGAACAGCTTCTGCGTCTCCCCGCGCGCGGCCGCGCGAAGCTCCTCGTCGAAGTCGGGGAAGGTCTTCGGGTCCGGCGCGAAGGCGTCGAGGCGGCGCAGGTAGAGCCACTGGACCGCGAACTGCTCGACGAGCCGGTTCGCCTTCGGGTCCGCGAGGAGCCGTCTCACCTGGACCTCGAGACTCTTCCTGAGAGTCTGCGCGCCCGCTTCCTTCACGAGCTCCTCGTCGGGCACGCTCGACCAGAGGAAGTAAGAGAGCCGCGTCGCGAGGGCGAACTCGTCGAGCACTTCCAGGCGAGCGTCGGTCGGCTCCTTCGTCGCATCGAGCTCGGCCCGGAAGATGAAGCTGGGCGAGACGAGGATCGCCGTGAGAGCGAGCTGGATCCCTCGCTCGAACGAGCCGCCTTCGGACATGGCGAGGTCGACGAGCTTCGCGAGGCGCTCGACCTCCTCCGGCTTCGCGGGGCGCCGGAAAGCGCGGCTCGCGAGAGGGCCCACGACTTCCTTCGCGGCGGCGTGTCGCGCGGGCGGCTTCGCGTCGGCCGCCGGCCGCTTCGTCACGTAAGTCTTGTGAGCCCACGGGAGCGCCGGCAGCTCGCGCGGCCCCTCGAGCTCGAGGTAACCCACGGCGAGGTTCCGGTCTCGGTTCCTGGGGTCGGGGTCGTCCTTCTTCCAGTAGTCGTTCAGGAAGTCGGCCGTGACCTTCCGCTCGCCCGCTTCGAGCGTGACGGTCGCCTCGTAGACCTTGGGCGCCTTCTCGACCGCCTCGACGTCGAAGCGCTTGGCGACCTTCCCGTCGATCGCGAGCGCCATCTTCGCCGGCTCGGGCCCTGCCTGCTCGCCGAAGGCCCGCGCGCGGAGCGTGTACTCGCCGGCCCACGGCACCTTGAGCGTCGCGGTCACGCCGCCGTTCGAGTAGATGATGCGAAAGCCGTTGCGCGCGCCTCCCTCGCTCCTGTGGAGCGGCAGCTCGACGGCGTCCGCGTGGAGCTTGACCGGCTTCCAGTCGAGGATCGCCTCGTTCGCGATCGACTCGGCCGCCTGGAGGTATCGCTCGAGGAGGAGCGGCGGCACCGGGAGCACGTCGCCGATCCGGTCGAAGCCGTAGCCCACGTCATCGGACGGGAACTCATCCGCCGGCCGCGGGGCCACGTGGAGGAGGTCCTGCACGGTGTAGTTGTATTCGGCGCGGTTGAGCCGCCTCACGGTGACTCGCCCGGGGTCGTTCGCCGCGAGCTTCTCCTCCCCCGAAGCGAGCATGCGCCTGAGCCACCCGAGGAAAGCGTCGCGCTCGGCGGCATCGGGCTGCGGCTCCTCGTCGGGCGGCATCACGCGCCGTGCGAGCTGCTTCTCGACGAGGCGCCAGCGCGTCCGCTCCTTCGCGAGCCCGCCGGGCTCGCCGAGCGCCGTGAGGACCATGTCGCCCTCGCGGTGCGCGGCGTCGTGGCAGCGGAAGCAGTGCTTCTTGAGGAAAGGAACGGCCACGCGATCGAAGCCCTTCTCCAGCGGCTCCGGCTCGTCGGGATGCGCCGTCGAGAGCGCGAGGGAGACGACGGCCCCCGCGAGGGCGACCTCGACCGGCCACCGGCGGCGGCGCTCGTTCCCCATCGCGCGTGATGATGGACCTTTCTGGAAGTGGTTGTCCAGGGGTCTCACGCCTCCCCCCGCGAAGCGGGGGAGTCGAGAGGGGCGAAGGAGCGACCAGATTCCGCGACACCGACCGCACCTGGAGCTCGTCACACTCGCGCGGTCCGGTCACGGAGCCGAGGTGAGCTTGCACGCCGACCTTCTTGAGCGCGAACCCAACGCCAGAGCCCTCGAGAGGGTCCGCCGCCTCGAGACCGAGCTCGAGGACCTGACGGATGCCGACCTCGCCCGCCTCGCGAGGAGGCTCCGCGAGGCTCTCCAGGAAGAGCTCGCGCGTCGCGAGGCCCCACGCCTCTCGCAGGAAGCGCGCGAGCTTCGGTTCCAGGGGAAGATCGCGGCGAGCGGCTTCATCGAGCTCCAGCGCGAGAAGCTCGAGCTCGCCGTCCTCGACGAGATCCGGCCCGTCGCGCTCGCGCTCGCCGCGGAAGCGGCATGCCGCGTGTGGCGCGTGCGCGCGGACGATCTCTCGATCCGCGCGAGCGAGCTCCTCTCTCTGGGAGAGAGCGTCGAGCTCGAGGCGGGTGAGGAGCGCTGGCTCTCGGTCCTCCTCGCGGCCTTCGTGGGAGCGCTCCCGGGACGCGGCGTGCACGTCGCCTTCGGGGACGGCGAGTCAGCTCGCCGCGAGCGCACGAGGGCGACGCCGGTCCTGAACCTCCTCGGTCTCTCGGCGGGCCTCGTCTCCCACGCCGCGAGCAAGGCCGAGAGGCGGGCCGCCTATCGCTACGACGTCACGTACGCCTCGAGCGAGACGCTCGCGCTCGATCATCTCGAGGATGGACTCGTTCACGACGAGAAGGACCGCGTGCAGCGAGGTCTCGCCGTCGCGATCGTGGACGACATGGACGCCGCTCTCGTGGACCGCGCCTTCGCCCCTCTCGTGCTGCGAGCGCCCGACCGAGACGACGGCGAGCCGGGGAAGCCGCGCGCGGCGACCTCGGTCCCGAGCTTCTTCCGGCTCTACGCGCGCCTCGCGGGCACGACGGCGACCGCTTCCTGGGCCGCCGATGCGCGCCGCCGGCTCCACGGGCTCGAGGTCGTCGCGCTCCCCCGAGGGTGCCGCTCGGATCGGCGCGACCTGGGAGACGTGCTCCACGACTCGGACGCCGCTCTGCTCGCCGCCTTTGCGCGCGAGGTCGAGGCGCTCCACGCGATCGGGCGGCCGGTCATCGTCGGCGCTCCGATCCCGCGCGTGGACGCGCTCTCGTTGGCTCTCGACGCGAGAGGCATCGAGCACGCCACGGTCCTGGGAGTGAACGGCCCGAGAGAAGAAGACGTTCTCCTCCGGGCGGGTGAGCTCGGGCGAGTGACGATCGCGACCGACCGCGCTCTCCGTGGAGTCGACGTGCGCCTCGGGACGTTCGCTCCCTGGGAGCTCCTCGCTCACAGGAAGCGCGCGGGCGCCGCGCCGCCGGATCTGCGAGAGGGCATGACGAGCGTGCGCGACCTCGGCGGCTTGCACGTGGTCGGGATCGACCGGCACCGCATGACCCGGCTCGACGCCGCTCGCCTGCGCGAGCTCGCGGGGCGTCGGGGCGAGCCGGGCTCGTCTCGCTTCCACGCCTCGCTCGAGGACCCGAGGCTCGCGACGATCCGCGCTCGCGCCGAGAGCGAGGGCTGGGCTCCGGGCGAGAGCGTCCCTGCTCGATTCCTGAACGCCGTCCAGGCGCGCTTCGAGGAGCGCATCTTCCGCGTGCACGAGCGCATCGTCCGGGAAGAGAAGCTCCTCTCTGCCGCGAGGCAGCAGCTCGCAGGCGAGCGCGAGGGCGCTGTCGGCTGGTGGAGCGAGCCCGTGCGCCGTCTCATCCTCGACGGGATCGACGAGGTCTGGAGCGAGGTGCTCCAGGAGCTCGAGACCGCTGATGTGCTCTCGCTCGACAACTTCTCCCAGGGCAAGGCGAGCCTCGAGAGCGGGTGCGCCGTCGTCGAGGACCTCGCGGATCGTCTGAGGAGCCGGATCGCGTGGATCTGCCGCGCGCTCCAATACAG
>JACQDU010000220.1 GCA_016200955.1 bacterium | reverse complement strand
GAGGAACGGATCCCCTTGCGCCGGGCCTCGGGCGTCGCGATCGGCGCGTCTTCCTGCAAGTTGGGCTGCAGGCCTTCCTTCGCTCGCGCGGCCTCGGGAGAGCTCGGCTCGAGCGGGAACGCGGCGAGGGCGTCGATGAAACCCGGGTAGACCGTGAGCCCGCGGCCGTCCTCGACGATCGCGTCGGCGGGGATCTTCGCGTCCGGCTCGACCGCGACGACGACTCCTCCCCGAAAGACGATCGTCGCTCGCTCGAGCGTCTTCGTCGGGCCCACGACGACGCGCGCGTCCTTGATCGCGTAAGGCGGCGGTTCGCTCGGACCCGCGAGGGACGCTCCCGCGAAGGAAGAAGAGAGAACGAAGATGAGCACGGCTCTCCTGGCACGCATGGAGCCTCTCGATCCCGGGCGTGAGAGGGTCTCTCCTTGGAGCGCGAGGCGTCAACGGCTCCCGATCCGATCGTCCTGAGCCTGGGCCGCGCGAAGGGCGGCCGTAGTCGACCCTAGGACTTCGCGACTCGCCCTCGGGCGAGCCGCTATGCTCAGGGCGATCGGTGGGGCGGCGAGCAGCTACGCTCAGGGCGATCGGAACAAGCGCGCTTCGTCTCATCTTTATGAGCATTCGCCCGGGCGCCCCTGCTAGATTCCAGGAGTGCTGAGCGAGCCCGAGCAAGCCGTGCGCGCCCTGGTCCGGCAGGGAGCGGTCCGCTCGCAGGACGCGGCGGCGTGCCTCTACGAGGCCGCGTCCTCGGGCGAGAGCGCGCTCGAGGTCGCCGTGCGGCGAGGGCTCGTCTCCCGGGACGCGGCGTCGCGCGCGCTCGCGCAGGTCCGCGCGCAGGCCTCCGGCGTGAGCTCGCCTCTCGCCGGGACTCTCCCGGTGGACGTGCCGTTCGTCATGTCCTCGAAGTCGCCGATCCCTCCGACGATCGCGCCCGACTCGAACGGGCCTTCGGGCCGGGCGAAGGTCCTCTCTCCCATTCCTCCGACGATCGCGCCCGACGGGCCGCGGCCGTCTCCCTCGCCGAGCGCCCGGCTCGCGCACTCGCAGGGGCCCGGGACGTCGCGGATCACGAAGCCGGCGGCGCGCGCGCCGACGCCTCCTCTCGGGAACACGCAGACGCCCGTCGAGCAGGGAGGAGACAGCGATCGCCTCCCGTTCGGGCTCTCGTCGTCGCGCTTCGGGCACTACGAGCTCGTGCGGCGCCTGGGCGAGGGCGGCATGGGAGTCGTCTACGAGGCGCGCGACCGGAAGCTCGGGCGCACGGTCGCGCTCAAGATGCTCTCGCCCGAGCGCCGCGCCTCCGAGCTGACCCTCCGCCGCTTCGAGCGAGAGGCGCGCGCGGCGGCGAAGCTGCGCCACGCGAACATCGTCCCGATCTTCGAGACGGGCGAGTTCGACAAGATCCCTTACATGACCATGGACATGGTCAAGGGCCCGAGCCTCGCGGCCCTGATCGCCGAGGCGGGGAAGGGCATGCACTGGCGCCGGGCGTGCGAGGTCATGAGAGACGCCGCGCGCGGGATCGCCCACGCTCACGACATGGGGATCGTCCACCGCGACGTGAAGCCCTCGAACATCCTCGTGGACGAGGAGGGGCGAGGTCACGTCGTCGACTTCGGCCTCGCGCGCGACATGGACGAGAGGCCGGACAAGCTCACGAAGACGGGCCAGCTCGTCGGGACGCCGCTCTACATGGCGCCCGAGCGCTTCGACCACGGGACGAGCGCCACGGGGCCTCTCGTGGACGTCTACTCGCTCGGCGCGACGCTCTACGAGGCGGTCTCGAGAGAGGTCCCCTACACCGCGGGCTCCGTCTACTCGCTCGTCGCGGAGATCAAGAAGGGCGCGTTCCGGCCTCCGCGCATGCGCGCGGGCACTCCCGGCGGCGTGGCGCTCGTCTGCGAGAGGGCGCTCGCGCGGGAGCCCGAGAGGCGCTACCTGAACGCGGCGCTCATGGCCGACGACCTCGACCGCGTGCTCGCGGGGAGGCCGCTCGCGGGAGGGAGCGCGTCTCTCCTCGCACCTCTCATGAGGACGGCGAGCGAGCATCGCGCGATCGTCGGTGCCGTCGCGCTCGTCCTGGTGCTCGTCCCGGTCGCGCTCGTCTTCGCTCTCGGTGAGAGGACGGCTTCCTCCCAGAATCCCGGAGGAGGAGGGCCGCCGCCTCCCGCGACGTTCGACGCGACGCCGCCTCCTCCCCTCTACACGGCTCCCCCGAAGACCGCCGAGGAGGCGATCGAGCGAGCCCGCGCGCGGATCTGGACCGGCGATCTCCTGGGAGCGAGGGCGATCTACGCGGAGGCGCTCCGGATGGCTCCCTCGAACGCCGACGCCGGCTTCGAGGACTACGTCGTCGGCACGTTCCTCGACCTGCCCGGGGCGGGCACGTCGTGGCAAGAGCTCCTCGGCTCGCATCCCAAGCACCCGATCGCGCTCGTGATCGCCGACGCGGTCAAGGCGCAGACCGGGACCGCGCCCGACCCGGAGGCCGTCGAGGCCGCGATCGCCCGGAGCCCGGTGGGGCCGCTCCTGCGAGCGTTTCATTCCCAGTCCACCGACCTCGCGAGTTCCTTGAAGGAGCTGAAGCGCGCCCTGGAAGAGCGGCCGCGCTGCGGGCTCATAGCGTGCGACTACGCCCTCGCCCTCGTCGATGCGCGGAAGCCCGAGGACGCGCTCAAGCTCCTCGCGGAGGAGCGGGACTACGAGGGCGTCTCGGCCTCCTTGCGCGAGGCCGCTCGCGGCCGGACCTACGAGGCGCAGAGGCGATGGGAGCAAGCCGACGCGAGCTACGCGAAGGTCGTCGCTCCGGCGACCAAGGTCGTAGACGCCCGCGGGCGGCGCGCCCTCATCGCGATCGCGAGGAGCGACTTCGCCGGGGCGATCGCCTTCCACGGAGGCCGGGAGCCCGGGTCGATCGAGGACCGGATCGCTCTCGCGCGGTGCCTCCTCGCGCTCGAGAAGAAGGAGGAGGCGCGAACCGTGCTCGACCTCGCGGTCGAGATCTCCGAGCAGGGAGGCGACATGCTCGGGATCCTGCGCGCGGCCGGAGGCCACGAGAACGACAAGCGCTTCGTCCAGGGCGTGAGCTTCGTCCTTCCCGGGACGCCTCACGACGCCGAGGCTCGCGGCCGCCGCGCGCGCCTCGCGGCTCGCATGGGCGACCTCAAGACCGCGCAGGACGACACGGAGAAGTTCGGCGACGGCGCCTCGGGCGAGCGCCGGGCGACGAAGGCGACGATCGCTCTCGTGAAGGGGAACGCGGAGGCGGCGGAGAAGCTGTTCTCGAAGGCGTTCGACAACGAGGACCCGCCGGCCGCCGACGCTCTCCTCGACCGCGCGCTCGCCCTCGAGAAGCTGGGCGACGTCTCGGGGGCGACGACGGCGCTCAAGAACGCGATCGCGGCCGATCCGGCGCTCGGGGCGGAGGCGCGGGCGAGGCTCGTCAGGCTCGAGAGGAAGTAGGCGGATCGTCGACGCGGCGGGGTATCGGTCAGGTCAACTGGCTACACCAGGAGGGGACGAGCGTTTGGCCCCGACCCGACTCCGACGACCGGGGATCCGACCTCCTCACCGCCTCTTCCGGAGAGCGATCGCGATGATGATCGCCTCGAAGAACAGGAAGGTCGCGAGCACGACCGACCGCGCGCCGCCGATCACGAGAGGAAACGGCACTCCCTGCTCGATCAGGCGCGCGAGGTCGTGCCCTCGCTTCCCCGCGGCGCGCTCCGCGATCATCCACGTGAGCGCGGCGAGCACGAAGGCGAGCGGGAGGCCCCAGAGCCCCCAGATGACCACGGTGTCCACGGGTCTCTCGCCCTCGCCGAGGAAGTCGGGCGAGGAGAGGCGCGCGATGACCTCCCGGTTCGCGTCGGGAGAGGGAAGCGAGAGGAGCTCCTCCGGCGTCGCCCAGCGCAAGGGCGCGTTCTCCTCGAGCGAGCGGGGCTCCGCGTTCTTCGGGATGAGCGTCCAGAAGAAGCGGATCGTCACGCGGCGCTCGGGGTAGTCGAACGTCCTCTCGTCGATGAGCTTCACGGCGACGCCGGCGATCCCGATCTCCTCCTCGAGCTCGCGCCCGAGGGCGTGCTTCCAGTCCTCGCCGGGCTCGACCTTGCCGCCGGGGAACTCCCAGAGGCCCGCGAGGTGTCCGCCCGGCGGGCGCCGGCGCAGGAGGAAGCGGCCGTCGCGCTCGATGACCGCGGCGGCGACGAGCACGGCCTCGCGCGGCGGCGGCTCATTCATTATTGCACCGGGTGCAGAGCCGTGATTTTCACCGTGGCTCGCTGCCGCTCGCCAGGGGGAGCGTCGGGCGAACGCCCCGGAGGAGGAACCTCGCTCAGCGCACGCCTCCGTTGGCGTCGGGGCGGTCGAGGGGCACGGTCCCGCCCTCTCCGGGAGCCACGATCGCGAGGTAACGCTCGAAGCGCTCCGCGAGCGGCTCGGCGCCCGCGCAGCGGAAGCTCGCGACGAGGCTGCGCGCGAGGCGCGAGAGGACCTGGCGGTCGCTCGCTCTCCCGAGGAACTCGGGCCTCGCGTCGAGGCCCGCTCCTTTCAGGAAGTCGCGGCAGTCGGTCCGCGTCAGGAAACGGCCCTGGGAGAAAGCATCGATGAACGTCTCGCCATCGTCGTCCGAGTAGCGGACGAGGAAGTGGAGCGGGAGGTTCACTCCCTCGAGCGGGACGCCGAGCCTCCGCGCGAGGAGGAGGTAGACGCACGAGAGCGAGGTCGGGATCCCGACCTTGCGGTCGAGCACGCGGTTCAGGAAGGCGTTCTCGGGGTCGTTGTAGTGCTCGACGTTTCCCTTGAAGCCGCGCTCGTCGTGGAGGAAGCGGCGCAACGCCCGCGCGCCCGCGCGGGTCGGGCGGCCCATCGTCGTCCGGCTCTCGGTCCGGAGAAGCGCGCGCACGTCCGCGGCCATCGCGTCGAGGTCGGCCGAGTAACGCGCGGCGTCGAGCTCGGGGTAGTGGAGGCGCGCGAGGAGGAACGCTCCCGTCTCGAGGTCGGGCTCCCCGGTCCTCATGTGCACCGCGAGCGCGCGAGGAGGAACGCTCCCGTCTCGAGGTCGGGCTCCCCGGTCCTCATGTGCACCGCGAGCTCGCGCTCGACCGAAGCGAGCCGGAGCGCCTCGACGCGGGCGCGGGCGCGCGCCCGTCTCCCGGGGTCGTCGATCGCCTCCGCGAGGGAGCGGAGCGACGCGACGCTCGTCCCGGCACGGGCGAGGGCGCCCTCGGCCGCCGCTCGCACGCGGGGGCTCTCGTCGGCGAGGAGCTCGACGAGCGCCAGGAGCTGCCCGGGCCCCCCGGGCTCCCTGTTCTCGGCCGGCGCGTTGTGCCCCACGGAGAAAACGTCCTTCAGGCGTGGGTCGCGATCGTAGCGCGACGCGCGCGGGCTGTCGACGGGGGTCGGTACACGCTCGCCCTCCTTCTCGTGCTCGTGCTCGCGCTCGAAGTAGAATCCCCGCGCTCCCAGGAACGGAGAGATGACCGAGACCCGAGAAGTCGCCGTCCCGGCGAACCGGCTCCCGCGGCGAGCGTTCGTCGCGGCCTCGTTCCTCTCGCTCTTCCTCGAAGTGATGCTCATCCGATGGTGCGGCGCCGCGATCAGGATCCTCGCCTACCGGAAGAACCTGACGCTC
>JACQDU010000218.1 GCA_016200955.1 bacterium | reverse complement strand
GAATCCATACCCTGACCGCTTCTCGCCCCGCGCCCGGGCTTGCGCGACAGCCTCGGGGCCCTCGGGCTGCGTGAGCCCGTGGGTGACGTAGAGCCAGTCCTCGTGCTTCTCGCGCTCGCCGCCTCCGAGCTCGGGCGCGAACGTGACGACGCACGCGCAGGGAAGGACGCGCGGCGCCCGAGCGTGGGCGTGTTCCATGCGTTGCCAGCGGAGCGGTTTCACCATGCCGGGGGGGTGGAGCTCGCCGAAGATGCGGATGAGCTCCTGCTCCCGCTCGCCGAAGGTCCGCTCGAACCACTGCTCGTAGTCCGAACCCAGTCCGCCAGGGCGCTTCTTCGCCATCGGGCCTCCTCGGCGGGAGGACATTATGCGGCACGAGCGACGGCTGCACGCGCGCCGGGACGTGACCGAGAAGCTATCTTCGCGTCAGAAGAGAGCCGCCAGCGGGGTCGGTCGCGATGGGACTGTGGGACAAAGTCGGGCAGCTCATGGGACGCGGCGGCAGCAAGCCTCCGCCGAACGAACCGCCGGAGGTCGGCTGGCTCGCCGACGACCAGAACCGTTGGGGCGTCCCGGTCCTCGACGTGCGACCCGTCACGCAGACCATGCTCTGCTGCACGAGCGACAAGTCCGTCGCCGAGAAGTTCAACACCATGACGAACGACGACGGGACCGCGTTCGCGCAGGAGGACCCGCCCGTCGCGCGGGTCGTCGAGGCGAGCCTTCGCTACCGCGCCGAAGGGCCCCTGCCACCCGGCGTCCTCTTCTATCCCAAGGTCATGGAGCACAAGTGGGCGATCTACCACCACGCGGGGCGGCTCATCTTCGCGCGGACGTGGCAGCGTCGCGCGTTCGTCGTCGCGGACGTCCGAGTCGACAGTGGGCAGGCGGTCGTCGGCCCGATCCGGGGGGCGTTCGACGGGACGGGCGACGAACCGGCCTCGTTCACAATGCGGTTGCTCGACTGGTTCGTCCGCAGCCACGCGCTGGACATGGTCTGGCCTGCCCCGCTGCCTGCGGGAGCCGAGGCACAGCCACGCACGGCCGCGCTCTGGTGCATAAGCGCGCTCGGGAACCTCGCGGTCGTCGCGACGCCGCACGAAGTGCCGGGAGGCATTCCCGAGCGGCCGCTTCGAGTCCACTCGCTGCTCCACATCGCCGTCGCCCGCGGTGACCGCGTGGCCGTGAAGTCGCTCGTGGAGTCCGGCCTCACGTTCGACCTCCGCGCGAAGGACGGCCTCACGCCCGTCCATTGGGCGCTCAAGGCCGACATGCTCGCGTTCTGCCTGGACGCGGGAGCCCCGGTCGACGTGCGCTCGGACGAGGGAGCGACACCCCTCATGCAGGCGGCCCAGGCGAGGTCCCGCGAGCAGATGGCGTTGCTCCTGAGTCGGGGCGCGGACCCGGATGCGAAGGACGCCCGCGGCTTCACCGCCCTGCATCGGGCCGCCGAGATGGGCGAGATCGAGCTCGTGCGGCTCCTCCTCGAGCATGGCGCCTCGCGGTCTCTGGAGGCGCAAGGCCACACGCCCGGCTCGCTCGCCGAGAAACGCGGCCATCCCGAGATCGCGAAGCTGCTCGCCTGAATCGCCCGGGAGACTTTCCCGGCGCCGCGGGCCCGTCTCCCGGACGAGCTCGCGACGGGCGGCGTGGAGACTCCTCGACGCCCGCAAGGATCTGGACCCGCGTACCATCGCCGAACGATCCCGCTGGCTTGCTTGGCGACCAGGAGAGCCGCGCCATGGACGGAGGCTCCGCCCGTGAGTGGCGAACCGGTTCACGGTCTACACCTCGCGCTCCTCCTCGACGACGGCACGTGCGCGACCCAGCAGCCCCGCGTCCATGTCGAGCACGTCTCCGGCGTGCAGGAAGCGGCTGTTCTTCCGTGACGCGCGGAACGCGGCTCCGAGCTTGCCCCAGCGGCTCAACAACAGGTCGGCGAGCGCCCGCTTCCAGCGCGGGACGGAGAGCGCGACGCCTGCCGGGGTCCCGGTGAGGACGACGTCGCCGGGAGCGAGCGGGCCGGCGAAGCCTCGAAGCTCGGCGGCCGTGTAGAGCATCTCCGTCGAGCGCGCCCGCTGCCTCTCCTGACCGCCGACGCGCAGGACGAGCTCGAGGTCGGGAGGCCCGTCGCTGATCGCCATGGTCAAGCCCACGACGAGGGTCGAGGGAAAGCTCTTGGACGCGCTCCAGAAGGCCATGCGGTTCGGCGACCCCTCTCCCAGGACCTGGACGGTCCGCACCGTCACGTCGTTCGCGAGGAACCAGCCGATGCGTCCGCCCTCGAGTGCCACAAACGCCAGCTCGACCTCGTAGTCGAGAAGGATCGGGAAGTCGGGGTCGCGTCGGGCGAGCTCGCCTCCGAGCCCCGGCTCGAGCGCGTCGAGCGTCCGGCAGACGCGTGCCCTCGTCGGCAGGAGCACGCGACCGTCCTGCGAGAGCGACGCCGGATCGCGTTCGAAGCGCGCAGGCCCCTCGGGCGAGATCCTCTCCCCCGTCTCGCGCGCGTGGTCGCGCCAAGTGAGGCCGAGAGCGACGACGCGCTTCGGCGCCAGGAAGAGCGGCACGGTCTCCATGCGGGGCATCGTGACCGGACAGGGCCCGCCGGGCCAAGTGGAGATCCTCGTCGTGGCGTCCGTCCAAGGCGACAATGGGGCCATGCCGACCTTCGAGTCGCAGACGACGATCCGGGCTCCGGTCGACAGGGTCTTCGTCTACGCGACGGACCCGGGGAACTGGCGCGAGTGGTACCCGAATACCTCGGCGGTCGAACGAGCCGGTCATGGGCCGGCGCAGGCCGGCGACGCCTGGGTCGAGCATGTCACCGTCGCCGGGATGAGGCTGCGGATCGCGTGGCGGACCGACGTGGCCGAGCGGCCCAGCCGGTGGCTGATCCGCGGCGTCGTCGGAAGCGGCCTCCTGCTCCGGCCCGTCGTCCGCGGCGGAGTCGTCCAGATCGAATACACCTTCCGGGACGAACCGCCCGGAACCAACTTCCGCCGCTCGATCACCTACGCCATGCCCGGTCTGCTAGGCCGAGTCGTCGGAGCCCTGGTCCTCGACCGGAAGATCGAGCGCGAGGTCCAGCCGGCCATCGAGAACCTCCGGCGCATCCTCGAGCGGTAGCCGTTCACCTACGGGCCTCCGCCTCGGCCTCCTCTCCGGGGCGAACGTCGGTGGCCGTCACGAGAGCGCGCGTCCTGGTCTCAACGCGTCCTCGTCGAACTCCACGATCTCGGGCGGGTTCTTGTTGAAGTCGCTGTAGCGGATCCACGTCGGCCGTGCTCGGACGTAGGCGATCCCCGGCCACTTCTCGCGCTCACGTCCGTCCGGATAGATTCCGAAGTAGACGCGTTTCGCTCGTACGAGCTCGGCGCCGCTCGGGACGTCGGCCAAGCCCTCGTACTGGACCGTCCGCTCATCGCCTGGAAGGAGCCCGCCGACGACGAACGCGATCCGCGGGTTGCCGGTCAAGTTCGCGAACTTGCGGGTCGAGTCGAGCGTGTCGAAGACGATCTCGAGGTCGTCGCTCACCGCGATCCCGACGACCGCGGCCTGAGGCGCGCGCGAGGACGAGACGCTCGCCTGCACGGCGACGCGATGCTGACGCAGGAAGGCGAGAAGTTCGGTGCGGGTCATGCGGCGATGTTACAGGGGCCTCCGGTCCTCCTGGTGAAGGCCCACGACGTTCCCTCCGGGATCGCGGAACGTCGCGAGCGTCATGTCGCCCATGTGCTGCGGTCTACCCACGACCTGGCCGCCGCGGGCCTGGATGCGGGCCAGGGTCTCCTCGACGGAGTCGACCCAGACGTAGAGCAGGAATCCGGGCTCAGGCGAGGCCGCTCGTCCCGTCACCCATGCCCCGGTGATGTCCCCGCAGGGGTAGTGGAAGCTCGGACGGCCACTCTCGCGGTCGCGGATCGTCCAACCGAAGACCGACTCGTAGAACCCGGCCGACGCGCGAGCGTCCGTCGCCGGGATCTCGACGTAGCAAAGGCGCGGTCGCGGGAGCGCCCGATGGCGCTGCGCCATCTCGTCGACAGACTCCAGGTCGGGCATTCGTCTCTGCTCCTTCGGGGCCGCTCGGCTCCGGTCGCAGATGACGTCGTTTCTCGGATCGCAGGTCAAGGTCCAGCTCCGCTACGGCCGGCTCCTCCTGCGCGCTCGCTTCTTCGGCTTCCCACCCAGCTCCCGTATCCTGGTGCGGAACCGGTCGTCGTCCACGTGACGCCGGCAGAGCTCGAGTAGCTCGACCGCCTCCGACGTCCGTCCGCGCCCGGCTATCGCGTCGATGAGCGACGTGCCGGGTCCGAACGAACCGAGCTGGGGAGTCGTCTCGATGTCGAGGGACGAACGGGCGTGCCGGATGGCGCCATCGACGTCGCCGCGAGCGAGCTCGAGGTGGCCGAGCGTCGTGTGAGCCTGGTGGACCGCGTTCGGAGCCAAGGCGCGGTCCTCGCCGCTGACAAGTGCCGCGGCCTCGAGCGCCTTCTCGGCCAACGAACGTGCTCGGCGGCGTCGGCCGAGGTTCCGGGCGACGCGGGACGCATCCGCGAGGGCCTGCGCCCGGATCACGTCTCCGGACTCGTCGTGAGGTCGCTCCGCGAGGCCGACGTACGCGTCGAGCGCCTCGGCGAGCCGGCCCTGCCGCTCGAGCAGGACCGCGAACATGAGCCGGCCTTCGTAGCTGTCGGGCGCTAGGTCGAGCGCCTCGCGGAAGAGTCCCTCGGCGCGTCCGGCACGCTCCGGGTCGATGGGCTTCGAGTCGTCCGCGAGCCCCGCGAACATCTCGTGCATGGCGAGGTTCACCCGGACTTCGGGATCGTCCGGGCGCTCGACGACCCCCTTCCGGAGCCGCCGCTCGACGGCGGCGCTCGGGCCGTGCGCGGCCATCGGCAACCCGAAATGGCGGACCGCCTCGCTCCCGGGGTGGTGCTCGACGAGCGCCTCGAGGTGGCGCGCGAGCCTCGCCTCGTCCGCGGCGAAGAAGAAGTGCTCGACGAGCGCCTCGCGCGCCTCGCGGTCGGCAGGTTCGTCGCGGAGCTTCCTCTCGAGCCGCCGCACGGCGGCCGTGCCCAGGTTCCCCTTCTCGCCCATGGCCTCCTCGATCTCGGTGAACGTCGCACGCCGTCCCGCCGCCTCCATCGAGGCGCGGAGCCGTTCGAGCCCTCGACGGACCCGGATGCGCGCGGTCGCCTCCGGG
>JACQDU010000217.1 GCA_016200955.1 bacterium | reverse complement strand
GGCCGGGCGCTCACGCTCGCGGAGGGCGCCGAGATGAGGGCGCAGCGAGAGGCCACGGCGGCGGCGCGTGCGCGCCACGACGCCCTCGAGGCGAGGCTCGAGCGCGACCGGCTCAAGCTCGAGCTCCTCGAGCTGCGGCCGGTGCGTGCGCGCCACGAGGAGCTCATGGAGGCGCTCTCGCAGGACGCGGGCGCTCCGGTGGACGCGGTCGTGAGAGCGCTCGCGCGGAGGAGCGAGGTCGTGCTCGTGCACGAGCCGCCCGACTTCCAGGAAGTCGCCTCGCGCCTCGAGCGCGCGCGGGCGCGCGGGCGACGCCGCCGCGGGCGAGACCGACCGCCGGCTCGCTCGCTCGAAGGCTGCGCGCGCGCGTTACGACGAGCTCGTCTCTCTCCTGCAAGATGGGAACGGCAACGCGAGCGAGGCCGTCGAGCTCACGGCGATCCTCTCGGCGCACGACGAGGACTCGCGCTGGCTCGATGTCGTCGATGCGTTGAGCTGAGAGAGCGGCACGCTCGAGCCCGGTTTCTCCGGTTCTCGATAGGCAAAGCCGGGATATCCCCCTGAGGATGCGGCGCCCACGCCCGGCCGCCGAGCCTCTCCGGCGTGTCGACATCGATGCCTCGGATGGAGTCGGCGGTAGATCTTCACGAGGATCTTCGACTGCCCCGCGATCGTGCGAGGCGGTCGCACAGCGAGGATCGGGCGAGGGACGCCGTCGCGAGGAGACCTTGATCGCGACCCGGCGGCCATCCCGCGGAGCGCGCCTCGAAGACGGCTCCCATGCCGCCCTTCCGACCTCTCGCGGGACCTCGTAGGAGCCGATCCCCGCGCGCCCAGTCTCGCGCGCTCGAGAAGAGGCAGCACGAGCGCTCCTCGTCGGCACGAGAGCGAATCCTCTATACTCTCTCCCATGAAGACGTCCTTCGATCCGAACGCCGCGGCCGCGCCGGGGTCCGGGGTCTTCGGGCTCCCGTTCACTCCCGACGAAGCGAGGGTCGGCCTGATCCCGGTCCCGTGGGAAGCGACGGTCTCCAAGGGAGGCGGCGCGGCAGGCGGCCCGGCGGCGATCCTCGAGGCCTCGAGGCAGGTGGACCTCTTCGACCGCGAGACGGGGCGTCCCTACGAGGCAGGGATCGCCATGCTCCCGCTCCCGCGAGAGGTCGCTTCCTGGAACGAGGCGGCGAAGAAGGCGGCCCGGGCGGTGATCGAGGCCGGAGGGGCGGGAGAGGACCCGGCGCTCCTCGCGCGCGTGCGCGAGGTCGACGCCCTCTCGGTGCGCATGAACGAGTGGACCGAGAGCGAGACGCGCCGCTGGCTCGAGCGAGGGAAGCTCGTCGGGGTCGTCGGAGGAGACCATTCCGCTCCCTTCGGCGCGATCAAGGCTCACGCGGAGAGGTTCCCCGGGCTCGGGATCCTGCACTTCGATGCCCACGCGGACCTCCGCGACGCCTACGAGGGCTTCCGTTGGTCGCACGCCTCGATCATGGCGAACGTCCTCGACAACGTGAGCCAGGTCGCGCGCATCGTCCAGGTCGGGATCCGCGACTTCTGCGAGGAGGAGAACGACCGGATCCTCTCGGAGGCGGGGAGGCTCTCGACGTTCTTCGATTCGGACCTCCGCTCGCGGCTCCAGGAAGGCGAGCCGTGGTCGAAGATCGCGAGAGAGGTCGTCGAGCGGCTCCCGCGGACCGTCTACCTCTCGTTCGACATCGACGGCCTCGACCCCTCGCCCTGCCCGAGCACGGGAACGCCGGTCCTGGGCGGTCTCTCGTTCGCCGAGGCGACGAGCCTCATGAAAGCGGTCGTCGCGAGAGGCCGGAGGATCGTCGGCTTCGATCTCAACGAGGTCGTGCCCGGCCCCGGCGAGGACTGGGACGCGAACGTCGGCGCCCGCGTTCTCTACAAGGAGATCGGCTTCGCGCTCCTCTCGAGTGAGGCGCGTTAAGAGGAGTGTCACGCTCTCGCCCCCGGCGGGAACAAAGAGCGCGGGGGGAGCATGGCCGTCGCGACCGTGCCGTTCGGCGAGCTTGCCGTGCTCGAGGACCTCGTCACGCCCGAGCAGCTCACGCTCACGCTCTCGCGGCAGGCGGCGAAGCGAGGGGCGAAGGTCGGGACCCTCCTCGTCCGGCAGGGGCACTTGACCCGGGACGAGGCGCGCGAGGTCCTGCGGCTACAGCGGGAGCAGGGGCCGATCGAGGGCTACGCCCTCCTGGACAAGCTCGGCTCGGGCGGCATGGGCAGCGTCTACCGCGCGATCCAGCGGAGCCTCGAGCGCGAGGTCGCGATCAAGATCCTCTCCCCGCGCGCCTCGCGCGACGCGCGCTTCCGGGCGCGCTTCCTCCAGGAGACGAGGCTCCTCGCCCGGCTCGAGCACCCGAACCTCGTCCGAGCCTACGAGGCGGGCGAGTGCCGCGGACACCTCTTCCTGGCCATGGAATGCGTCCGCGGAAAGACGGCGAAGGCGCTCCTCGACGAGCACGGCCCGCTCCCCGAGAGCGAAGCGCTCGCTTACATGGAGCAGATCGCGGGCGCGATTTCGCACTACGCCGAGCGCCGCATCGTGCACAGGGACTTGAAGCCCGAGAACATCCTCGTGACTCTGCCGGACGACGCGCCCCCGGGCCGTTTTCCCGCGGGGGGAAGAGCGAAGCTCGCCGACCTCGGCCTCTCGAAGCACCTCGACTCGGACCTCGGCATCACGATCGCCGGGAAGACGCTCGGGACTCCTCTCTACATCTCTCCCGAGCTCGCGCTCGCCGAAGGAGACGTCGACATCAGGAGCGACCTCTACTCGCTCGGCGCGACGTTCTACCACCTGGCGACGGGCTCGCCGCCCTTCCCGTGCGAGAGCGCGGGCGATCTCCTGACGGCGCACGTGATCGAGACGCCGCGGGACCCGCGCAGCGTGAACCCGGCGCTCTCACCCGGCTTCTCCGCCTTGCTCGCGCGGCTCCTCGACAAGTCGAGGAGGAAGCGCTTCCAGAGCCCGGGCGAGCTCCTCGCGGCGATCGCGAAGCTGCGCGACCCCTGCCGAGCGAAGCGCCGTGCCGTCTCGGAGGAGGAGGCGCGACCCGGCTCCGGAAGCCGCCATCGCGCGAAGCGCCGCGCCTCGTCTCCCGTCGGCTCGAGGATGGGCCTCGCGCTCGTCCTGGCGGCGATCCTCGCGGCGACCGTCGCCTCGGCGCTCCTCGCGCTCTCGTGACGGGAGCTACTTCGAGCCGAGCTTGACGCTCACGTCGCGGGCATCGCGGCCGCGGCGAGTCGCGAGGACGATCGTCTCGCCCGGCTTCTTGGACGCGATGTAGTCGGCGAGCTGATCGAGGCCCTCGAGCTTCGTCCCGTCGGCCGACGAGATCCGATCGCCGACCTTGAGCCCGGCCTTGTCGGCGGGGCCTCCCGGGACGATCTCCTCGACCTCGAGCGAGCCGTCCTTGTGCTCGGCGACGTTCATGCCGAGGTAAGGTTTGCCCTTGGCGGGCTCCTCGGGCTTCTTTTCCGCCGGCTTCTCGGGCTCCTTCTTCTTGCCTTCCGCGAGAGGAGTCGAGGTCTTGCCGGCCTTGAGGGCCTTCACGCACTCCATGAGGTCGTCCGAGCAGATCGCGTAGCTCGAGCCGCGGTAGCCCGTGCCGACGTTCACGCCGATGAGCTTCCCCGCCGAGTCGACGAGGGCCGTCCCGAGCGTGTCGTCCGTCATGGGAGCGTCGTGCTGGAGGACCTTCGGGTAAGCGCGCTTCGGCCCGTCGATCCCGTCCGACATGAGCCCCATGAGGCCCGCGGACTGGGAGAGGTCGCGCGGCTCGACCTTCCGGCACTTCGCCGAGAGGACGCCCACCGAGAGAGCCTCCGTGCCCGAGCCGACCGTGACGACGAACTGCCCCACCCGGAGCGCCTCGCCGTTCGCGAGCTCGATTCCCTTGACGGCGGAGGGCGCCTCGAGGAGCGCGATCGCGTTGCCCTCGTCCACGCCGATCACGCGAGCGTTCCCCTTGAGACCGCCTCCGCGCACGGCGACCTCGCGGTGCTCCCGCGCGGCCGCGGAGGTCGTGACGATGAGGTTCCCTTCGAGGACGACCCCGTAAGCGTCGTTTCCGACCTTCACGACGAAGGGGCTCGTCCGCGCGGCGACTTCCTTGAAGGCCGCCTTGAGAGCGTCGTTGCGGCCGGTGACCTCGGGCGCCTTCTCCCGCTTCTCGGGCTTCGCCGGCGCCTCGTCCTCGTCCTGGGCGAGCGCGGGCGACACCGAGGCGACGAGAGCCAGGGCCAGCACCGGGAAGATGAGCTCCGCTCGCAGCATGGTCGTCCTCACTTGCCCGCGTCCCGGTTTCCGAGAGTGACCTTCACGTCCACGCGCTCGCGCACGAGCGTCGAGTCCACGAGCTTCGAGCGGTCCACGGAGAGCGTGACGACGGCCCCCGGGGCCTTCGCCCGGATCGCGGCCTGGAGGGCCTCGAGGTCGGGCGTCAGCTTCCCGTCGACCGCGACGATCACGTCGCCCGCGGCGATCCCCGCCTTGTCGGCCGGGCTTCCCTTGAGCGCGTCGTCCACGAGCACGCCGTCCTGGCCCTTCGTGTTGCCCTTGATCCCGAGCCAGCCGCCGCGGTCGGCGGCCGGGCGCTGCGCGTGCTTGGGCGTCTTCTTCTCCGGAGGAGGAGCGTCGCTCTCCTCGTCGTCGCCCTCGTCGTCGCCGCCTTGCCCGAACATCTTCTGGAACTGCTCCATGAGCTTCCTGAGGTCGAGGCCGCCCCCGTTCTCGTCGTCCCCGAACATCTTCCCGAAGGGGTTCTCGCCGTCCTTGCCGCCCATGAGCTTCTGGAGCTGCTTCATGATCTTGGCGAGGTCCATGCCGCCCTGGTCGGGAGCCTGGTCATCGTCCTGATCCCCGTCCTTCTCGCCGTCCTTCTCGCCGCCGCCGAAGAACTTCTTGAACAGCTTCGAGAAGTCGCCGCCGTCCTCGCCGAAGAGCTTGCCCAGCGGGTTCTCGCCGTTCTCTCCCCCGAAGAGCTTGCCGAAGCCTTTCCCGAAGTTCTTGAACATGCGGCCAAGGGCCTTGTTCATGATCTTCGGGTCCATCTGCCTCTGGAACTCGGCCATGTCGGCGTCCGTCGGGCTCTTTCCCTTCACGATCTCGCCGCTCTTGAGGGCGGCGAGGTCCGCCATGGGCTCGTTGATCGGGACGGCGTAAGCGTTCTCGTTCAGGAACATGATCGCGCCGTTCAGGCCGACGAGCTTTCCGTCCAGGGAGACGAGCGGACCGCCCGAGTTGCCGGCGAAGATCGGCACGTCGGTCTGGATCCCGTCGTCGTAGAAGCGGTCCATCATCTGGACCGGCAGCTTCCGGTGGAGGTTCGTCACGCGGCCCGCGGCGAAGGCGGGCTGAACGTCCTCGTAAGGGCCGCCCGGATGCCCGAGCGCGGCGACCCAGTCGCCGACCCTGAGCTTCGAGCTGTCGCCGGTCTCGTAGAACGGGAGGTCGCTCGCGTCGATCTTCACGAGAGCGTAGTCCTGCTTCCTGTTCTTCCCGAGCATCTTCGCGGGGTAGGTCTTGCCGTTCGAGAGGACGATCTCGCAGCGCTTCGCGATATCGACGACGTGAGAGCACGTGAGTATGTAACCGTCGGCGCTGATGATCGCGCCCGAGCCGTAGCCGGCTTGATCGCCGGTCTCCGCGAGGTAGCTCTTGACGCAGACCGTCTTGGGCGTCGCCTCCTTCGCGAGCTTCTCGAGCGTACTCTCGAGCGAGCGCACCGTCTCGGGCGAGGCGCCGTCGTCCGCGAACGCGCGCGGAGCGAGCGCGACGGCGAGCGCGAGGGCGAAGGCGGCGCGCGCGATGTTGCGGGGGCGGAAGAACATGGAGACTTCCCTTCTTGTAGAGGGATACGCCCGGATCGCGGAAAAGTTGGACGCGTTTCGGGCAACTCATCTTACGCGACGCCCGATGCTCTGCCAGGGTCGGAAGGAAGAGGCGGCCGAGGCTGAGCGGGTTCCTCGAAGTGCCGGAGCGGCTCGGGCCAGAAGAGGTGGTTACGACGTCTCGCGCGGATGATCGCTCCGCGCTTCGCGCTCCGCGAACCGCGCGAGCTCGCGCCCGGACGGGGAAAGGGGTGAGGGCGGGGGGCTCCGGCGGGAACCCCCCGCCCTCCAGGGAGTGGAAAAAGAGAGATTGAGACTTCAATGCGGGGATGCAATGTGAAGCGCGCACTCTGGAGAGAAAGTCGGTCTTTTCGGTGGGGCCCTCCCCGACTCCCATGGAGAAAACGACGGCTCCACTGAAGGAAACTCAGGTGAGCTCCGGGGCCATGGCAGTCGTTCGGCGTCGAGAACGAGAAGGGCAAGGACCATGCCGCGGGCGCGAGCGGAGAAATGCTGGCGGGATCTTTTCCTTATCTTTTCACGCGCCCGGCACGGGAGCGCCGGGCTCCGACAAGTCGTCTGGCCCGGTCCACTTGAGATCGTCTCACGCTTGAGACGCAAGCGTGCGGGCGGCGCACGGCCTGCCGGGCTCCGGGCGGGGGCGACGGATGTCGCCCGCGGCTTGGGCCAGCATGCTCCTACATGACAGGGCGCAATTCAGCATGGTTGCGACTCGCGACCGTGAACGCTCGGAGCGGTGTCGGGAACGTCAAGACGCGAAACGTGAAGACGCGAAGGGCTCGGCCGGCGACACCGAGCTTCTTCTTCGGGGACGTTCTTTGCGCCTCGCGTATTTGCGCCCTTGTCTTCTCTCGCGGCGTCGGGACGGGAGACCGTGCTGAGTCGCGCCCTTTCACTCAGAGCGAGAGCTCGTCCTGCTTCACGACGGGAAGCGGACCCGAGGAGAGCTTGCGCTTGAGCTCCTCGGCCGAGAGGGCCGTGAGAGGGCCGACCTCGTAGCGGCCCGCGGGGCGGCCCTGCGGGTCTCGCGGGATCTCGACCCCGGCTCGCTCGAGCCAGCTCGCGTGGAGCGAGCTCAGGGCGGCTTGGACGGTCTCGGGGGAGTAGGGCCCCTTCGCGTTCTTGAGGGGCTCGAACTCCTCCGCGCGGGCGACCTCGAGCGCGACGTGAGCCTGAGCAAGCGCGAGCACGTCGAAGATGAACGTCTCGAACTTGATCGCGTTCGGAGCCTCGGGCTTCCGGAGCTCGCCTTTCCGGTCCACGAAGGGCACGGCCTTCCGCGCGACGTGAGGGACGAGCGGCGCCTGCGAGACGCGCTCGAGGAACTCGCGCGAGAAGACGTGGATCGCCGTGTTCCCGCAGCGGAACCGGAGCTCGCCCGAGGGCTCGCGCGAGAGGCGGCTCTCCTGGTCGATCTCGGAGTACTCGACGACCGGGTGGACAGCACGCCGGCGTCCGGATCCGGGCGGAGGCCTCCGCCGCGGCCGCGGCCGTTAGCGCTTGTGGTGGCGGTACCACTCCCAGAACCGGTGCCAGTGGGGACCGGGGCGAATCTCGAGGAGGAGCTTGCCCCGGAAGTCGACGACGGGCATGTCCTTCTGGACGAGGAAGCGCACCTGCGGCGCGGCGAGCCCGAAGAAGGTGTGCTCCCTGAAGTAAGCCTGGGTCTCCTCGTCGTTCGAGGACGACGTCATGATGATCCAGAGGAGCTCGTGCTTCGCGCGCCGCTGGATCGCGGCGATCTGCTCGGAGAAGAGCTGGAAGAGAGACTTCCCCGTGACCGGTCCGACGCCGTAGGTGCCCTTCGGGTGCTCCCAGCCGAGGCGCGTCCCTTGCCCACCGGCGGCGACGAAGCAGGCGACGCGGCCCGCCTCGAGCGCTTCCTGGCCTCTCTTCTCGGCCTCGGCGCGGCGCGCGTGGTCCTCGGGCGTCGTCGGGAGCTCGATGACCGGAGGCGGGTCGAGCGAGGGCGCCGTCGGCAGGCGGCTGAGCTTCGAGGTGTCTCCGCGCAGCCTGTCGAGCCGCTGGAGCTGCTGGAAGTCGATCTTCTCGACCTGGTCGAGGAGCGAGCGGCGCTGCTCCCGCGAGAGCTCCTCCCAGAAATCGAAGACGTGCTCCTGGCCGGCTTCGTACGCTTTCGCTACGAGGATCTGGTCGCGCTCGTCCTGGAGTTTGAGCATGGGAGTGGGGATAGCTTACCGAAATTGGCGCGTGCCTTGGCCGGCCGAGGAAAGTTGACTCCCCCGGGAGCGCGCGGCAAGCTATTGGCCATGAGCATGACGGCCTTCACGCGGAACTACACCGACCACTCGAGCCAGACGGGCTTCCAGTTCGAGTTCTTCTGCGACAAATGCGGCAACGGTTGGCGGAGCGAGTTCGTCGCGAGCAAGTCGGGCCTCGTGGCGGGCCTCCTCGGCGTCGCGGGGAGCTTCTTCGGCGGGAACGTCGCGACCGCGGCGGCGGCGGGCAACACCGCGAAGGACTTCCTGCGCGGCAAGGCGTGGGACTCGGCCTACGCCGCCGCGATCGACGAGGGAAAGGCCCACTTCAAGCAGTGCACGCGCTGCGGGAAGTGGGTCTGCCCCGAGGTCTGCTGGAACGACGAGCGCGAGCTGTGCGGCGAGTGCGCTCCCGACCTCGCGGAGGAGGCGGCCGCGGCCCAGGCGCAAGCCATGAGGCAGCAGGTCTTCGACAAGGCGCTCAAGGTCGACCAGACCGAGGGAGTCGACCTCTCGAAGAAGCAGACGGTGAGCTCGGGCGCCTGCCCTCACTGCGGGGCGCGAGCCCAGGGGAAGTTCTGCCCGGAGTGCGGGAAGCCGCTCGCGGCCGCGAAGGCGGAGTGCGGGAAGTGCGGCGCGAAGCTCGCCCCGAAGGCGAAGTTCTGCGCGGAGTGCGGGACTCCCGCCTAGAAGCCCGTTGAAGAACGACGTCTGACAGCAGTAGCCGTTTGTTGCGATGGGCTTTGCTGAAGAGAACGTAACCACGAAGGCACGAAGACACGAAGTTGCTTTTCTTCGTGCCTTCGCGTCTTCGTGGTTCATTCGTTCTCACATCAACCCGCAGCGCGGTGAGCCACAGAGGTCACGGAGGTCACAGAGGAAAGCAGCGAGAACGCCGTTTTCTCGGTGTTCTCCGTGCACTCTGTGGCTGGTTTCCTCTTCTCAACAGGCCGCCAGTCGGCGGGTGAATCCGATCAGTCGTCCAGCGTGTAACCGACCGGCATGTACGTCGGCTCCGCCTTGATCCGTCCCTGCTCCTTCAGGACGAAGTCCGAGTCGACTCCCATGACGTGGGTGTAGCGGATCGAGTAGTGGCGGATCCCTTTGTCCAAGAGCCGGTCCGAGATCTCGCGGTCGCGCTTCATGAGGTCGGTCTTGTTCCGGTCCCACTCCTCGCGCGACCAGCCGTCGACCTCGGCCACGAGCGGCTTGTAGACCTCGGCGCAGCCCGGCCAGTGGGAGAGGGCGTTCACGTACCAGTTGCAGACTCGCCCGAGCTTCTCGAAGAAGAGGTTCATCTCCGCCGGGAACTTGAGCGCGCTCCCGTCGAAGTAGTTGCCCATGGAGGCGAGCTTGTCGAAGTCGATCAGGCCCATGTCGTTCGAGATCCGGTAGCCCGCGGTCCCGACGAACGGGAAGAACAGCGCCCAGCGGAAGCGGCCCATGCCCACGTCCGCGCAGACCTGGAGCGTCTCCATGACCTCGGCGCGCGTCTCGGTCGGGAGGCCGAACATGATGAAAGCGGACGTGTGGAGGTTGTACTTGTGCGCCGCCGCGAACGACTCCTTGATCCGCTCGTTCGTCATGAAGCGCCAGAGGATCTCGGTCCTCACGCGCTTCGAGCCGGACTCGAGGCCGTACTTCACGATCATGCAGCCCGAGTCCTTGAGGTCGAAGGCCATCTGCTCGTCGAAGACCTGGACGTGGGCGTTCACGACGTACGGGAGGTCGATCCCTGAGGCCTTGTAGGCCTGGCAGAACTCGTGGACGTATTTCCGGTCGAGCGTGAAGAGATCGTCGTCGAAGATGAGCGTGTTGATGGGGTACTTGGCCTTGATCTCGATGATCTCGTCGAGGATGCGCTGGATCGGGTAATGGCGCAGGAACTCTTTGGGAGTCTTCGCGGCGCCGTCTTCCATGTACTGGTCGACGATCTCCTTGTTGAAGCAGTAAGTGCACTTGTAGGGGCAACCCCGCGAGGTCAGCAGGCCGGGCCAGCCGTTCTTCTCCCGGATGAGCGTCTTCATGTCGAAGAGCTCGTAGTCCTTCTTCGCGATCTTCGAGAGGTCGGGGAAGGGGCCCACGTTGTTCTTGATCGCCGTCAGGTTCTTGTTGTAGCGCGAGCGCGGCGGGATCCGCATGTTGGGGACCTTCGTCACGTCCCCGCCCTTCTCGAGGCGCTCGATGAGC
>JACQDU010000216.1 GCA_016200955.1 bacterium | reverse complement strand
CGGGTGCTCGCTTCGGCATTCGCCGGAGGCGAATGCGGCTTACGAGAGGTGCTTGTTGACGAGCCGGGTCATCTCGAACATGTCGACGCGGCCCTTCCCGCCGAGGACCCTCTTGAGCGCCTCGTCGGCGTTGATGTTCCGCTTCGCCTTCGGGTCCTGGAGCCCGTGCTTCTTGATGTAAGCCCAGAGCTTCTTCGTGACCTCGGTCCGGGGCATAGCGCCCGAGCCGACGATCGCCGAGAGGGCCTCGCTCGGCTGCATGGGCTTCATGAACGCGGGGTTCCCGGCTCCTCCCCCGCCGGGACGCTTCGCCTTCTTCGCCTTCTTCGCCGGCTTCGCCTTCTTCGCCTTCTTCTTCGCCATGTTTCCCCCTTGGTGTCCTTCTTGAAAACAGTCCCGGTTTGTCCCGTGCAGTCTTACGGACGCTGCCTGAGGCACGTCGTGCGGCGTGTGCGGCTGTTGGATCCGAGAGGCGCAACCGCTCGAGAACGTCGCGGAGCGCGCAGGTGGACGTGTTCCTTAGAGGGGAGTGACCATATTCGAATCGTTTCCTCGGGTCAAACACAAATGCGCAGGGAAACGGCGTTCCCAAGAGGAGAAAACGCGGGCTCACTGCCTCCGGGTCTTGTATCCGGCCCGGGAGAGCTCGCCTTCGATCTTCTCCCGGTGCTCTCCCTGGACCTCGAGGCGGCCGTCCTTCACGGTGCCGCCCGCCCCGCAGAGGGCCTTGAGCCTGGGCGCCAGGGCATCGAGGTCCTTCGCCGAGAGCCCCTCCACGAGAGTGACCTTCTTTCCCCTGGGGCGCTTCTCGACGCGGATCCGCGCGCACTGGGCGCCCGGCTCGAGCGCCTTCTTCTCCGCGGGAGCGGGCTCCGGTGGAGGCGGGCACTGGCACTTCGAGAGGACGACGCCGCAGCGCTCGCACGGAACGTCCCACTTCGTTCCCTGGAAGAGATGCTTCAGCATGAGACGAGCATCGCACGCGCGCTCCCTCGAAGGAAGGAGCGCGGGCCTCGTCTTTGCTAGCCTCTGTCCCATGAAGAATGCGAGAGGCGCGCTCGCCGTCGCCGTCGCGCTCGTCTTCGCGGCGCTCGCGAGAGGCGACGACGACCCCGTGCCTCTCCCGCGCACCGAGACGGAGGGAGAGACCTGGCGCCCTCGCACGGGTCTCGACGGGCCACCTCGAGCGCCGGCTCCGCTCGAGGGCTTCCTCGACCTCCGGGGGATCTTCCACGCCCACTCCCGGCACTCCCATGACTCGAAGGTCCCGCTCGAGAAGGTCGTGGCGGTCGCGAACGCTCTCGCGATCGACTTCTTCTTCATGACGGACCACCCCTCGCCCGACTCGCTCGAAAAGGGCCTCCGCGGGAGGCACGGCCGCACGCTCTTCTTCGCGGGAGCCGAGACGAGCGGTCTCCTCGCGCTCGACCTCCGGGAGCCCGTCCGCGGGAGGAGCGGCACGGACGCGATCGCCCAGGTCGTCTCCCAGGGAGGGATCGCGCTCGTCGCTCACCCGGAGGAGTGGACCGAGTGGGACGCGCCCTTCAGCGGCATGGAGATCGCGAACCTCCATTACAGCGCGATCCTCGCGAAGTCGGGGAAGGGCGAGGCCGGCAAGCGAGCCATCGCGGCGCTCGCGAAGCTGCGCGAGGACCCCGAGGGCGCTCTCCTCGCGATCGTCGATCCGGCGAAGCTCTACCTCGACCGCTGGGACGACCTCGGGAAGAAGCGGCGCGTCGTCGGGGTCGCCGGGAACGACGCTCACGAGAACGTGAAGATCGGCGACGTCCAGGTCGATCCCTATTGCCGCTCGCTGCGCGTCGTCGACACGCACCTCTTCGCGAGAGGGACGGGCGAGCGAGACGTCCGCGAGGCGCTTCTCGCGGGGAGGGGCTACGTCGCCTTCGAGGTCTGGGGCGACAGCCCGGGCTTCGTCTTCTTCGCGCGAGACAAGGAGAAGAAGACCGTCGCTCTCCTGGGAGAGGAGGTCCATATCGAGAGCCCGCTCGAGCTCGTCGCGCGCGCTCCCGCGGGCGGGACGATCCGGATCCTGAGAGACGGGGCCGTCGTCTCGTCCTGCGAGGGAGAGGAGCTCGCGCTCGAGGTGACGGGCGGCGGCGTCTATCGCGTCCTAGTCGTCCTCACCCGCCGTGGCCGCGAGGTTCCCTGGATCTTCTCGAACCCGATCTACGTGAGGGAGGCGGACTGATCACGGCCCGCTCTTCTCCTCGACGGTCGGCCTCGCCTTCGCATGGACCATGGCCTCGAGCCGCCGGAGGAGCGCCTCGTTCTCTCCGAGCTGTCTCACGGCGATCGGGAAAGCCGCGAGGTTGATCGCGAGAGCGACGCAGGCCGAGACGAGGTGAGCGGTCGCGTGCCCGGAGAGCGCGGCTCCTCCGAGGACCGCCGTCGCGATCACGGCGAGCATGCTCGCCATGCAGGGAGGGAAGGCGCGCATCTTGAACCGGTAGAGGTCGGCCTTGGCGTCCTCGGGGAGGCCGTGCTCCTCGATCGCTCGCTTGGCTCCGAGGCCCGTCCCGAGGAGGTGGATGAAGACCGTCGAGTGCACGAAGACCAGGAACATGGCCGCGAACAGGCCGCCCCGGACGTGCCAGTCCCTCACCGTATCTCCGGCGCCAGCATGGAGCTCGAGGCCGAGCCCGGCCGCGACCAGGAAGAAGACCGTCGAGTACACCGCGAGCGCGAGGTAGATCCGCTTCATCTGCGCGCGATTCTACAACGCCCGAGTTTGAACGGGCCGTGCGGCGGGGCCATACTCCGGCCAGGAGCGTGTTGGCGTAAGCCGGCTCGAGCGGAGGGCAAAGCGACGGGTGTAGCGTAGGCTGGCGACTCTCGTCGCCCCCGTCCCCTAGCGCTGCGTGGGGCGACTTTCGTCGCCGCCGTCCCCTAGCGCTGCGTGGGGCGACTTTCGTCGCCCCCGTCCCCCAGCCCGCGATCGGAAGGGGCTTCGATTGGACCCGGTCCGGGAGGTCGCCGAGGCGATCGTCAACCTCGGAATCGCCGACGAGCTCCGCCTCGCGCCCTTCATGCGCGCGGTCCGCGAGAAGCCCGTCAGCGAGAGCACGAGCGCGGACGACAGCGAGGCGAACGAGCTCCTCGAGCTCCTCGAGCGGGCCCGCGTGATCGACGCGAAGCAGCGCGAGACCGTGGAGAAGATCCTCTCGGGCGAGATCACGCCGAGCGCGCAGAAGAAGGCGAGCTCCGCCCAGGACCCGCTCCTCGGGAAAGAGTTCGGCGCCTTCCGCGCGATCGCGAAGATCGGCGAGGGCGGCATGGGCTCGGTCTACCGCGCCGAGCGGCACGCGGACCGCTCGCAGGAGTTCGTCGTCAAGGTCCTCTCTCCCCTCGGAGCGGACGCCTCGACCTACGTCCGCTTCCGGCGCGAGGGCGAGGTCATGGCGGCTCTCAGGCACCCGAACGTCGTGCGGGTCTACGCCTCGGGGGTCGTGGACGGCCTCTCTTACATCATCATGGAGTACGTGGACGGCCCGACGCTCCAGGAGATCCTCGAGCGGAAGGGCCGCTTCGACGCGATCAACGCCGCGAAGGCGGTCCGCCAGGTCGCGGGAGCGCTCGAGGCCGCTCACGCGATCGGCGTCATCCACCGCGACGTGAAGCCGCAGAACGTGATCCTCTCGAGGAGCCAGGGCCTCCTCAAGGTCGTGGACTTCGGCCTCGCGAAGATCCACCGCGCACCCTCCGACCCGAACGTGAGCCGCGCGGGAGACATCCTCGGCTCCCCCGCTTACATCGCGCCCGAGCAGTGGGGCGATCACGACGTGGACAGGAGAGTGGACCTCTTCGCCCTCGGGATCGTCCTCTACCAGCTCGTCTGCGGGAAGCTCCCCTTCCGCGGGAGGACTCCCTCGGAGTTCGCGCAGCGGATCATCCGCGGCTCCTACGAGCCTCCGACCGACCACGCGCCCGAGACGCCCGAGGCTCTCTCGCAGATCATCGCGCGCCTCCTCGAGAAGCGCCGCGAGCACCGCTACGCCACGGCCTCCCAGCTCGTGCTCGATCTCGAGCGCTTCCTGAGAGGAGACCTGCCCGACGTCCCGCGCCTCGTCCGGCAGCAGGGAGAGACCGTGGAGCGCCACGCCCTCCTCGGACGAGACGTCTTCGTGCTCGGGCGAGGAGCGAAGGCCGAGATCGACGTCGCTCACCCGAGCGTCCTCGAGAAGCACGCGGTCCTCGAGCGGACGAGCTCGGGCATGCTCCTGCGCGAGATCGGAGGACACGGCCTCCTCCGCGTGAACGGCATGCGCATCCGCGAGATCACGGTCAAGGACGGCGACGTCATCGAGCTCGCGGACGCTCCCCCGCTCCGCTACCGCGCCGGCATGACTCCTCCCGCGGAGCCCGTGCCCGCGGCTCCCATGAGCCCGTCGGCCACGAGCGGAGCTCCGATCGGCGCGAAGCCCGGCGCTCACCTCACGACCATCCGCGTCCCCGCGCCGCTCTACGAGGCTTTCATCCTCGCCGAGAGCCCGCGCGCGGTCCTCGCCCTCGTGGAGCTCCTCGACGAGACGACCTGGAACCGCGCCGTCCTCGCGGCAAAGGCGAGGCTCCTCGCCCAGGGAGTCCTCGAGGAGACGGCCGTGCGCGTCTCGGACATCGCGCTCGGAGCTTATCGCCGCGCGGCCGAGACGATCCCCGACGCCCTCTTCCGCGCGACTCGCGAGAACCTGGGCGCCGACCCGGTCGCGTGGATCACGTGGTGGCTCTCGTCCGGGAGAGAGGCGCTCCCGGACCAGGTCCGCCGCCCCGGGCCGGGAGCGAGGGGCGTGCTCGCGCTCACGTCTCCCACGGAGCAGGGGCAGAGCCTGTTCCCTCTCCAGGGAATCGACCGCTGGGAGGTCGGCCGAGCGAACGAGGTCGAGGTGCGCCTCACCGACCGCTCCGTCTCGCGGAAGCACGCGGCGATCGAACGCCTCCTCACGCGCTTCGTGATCCAGGACCTCGGGAGCCGCTTCGGCATGCTCATCCGGGGAGAGCGGCGCTCGGTCGCCCTCCTCCGGCACGACGACACGATCGATCTCGGGCGAGCGAAGGCGATCTTCCGCCAGCCCGACCCCGGAGCTCCCTCTCCCGAGGAGCTCGCGGCGGGGATCGACCCCAGGGTCTTCGATGCTCTCGTCGGGATCGCCTCACCCCACGTCGTGGGAGGTCTCGTCGCGCTGACCGCGCTCGAGCGCATGCTCGCGAAGCTCGCGGAGGCGCGCTCTCTCCTGGGCGGCGACGAGGATCCGGCCGCGATCGCGCGGCGCCACATCGACGAGCGCCGCCACTTCGCCGTGGGCGCTCTCCCTCTCATCGCGAACGTCGACATGGGAGAAGACGGCGCCGCGTGGGCCGCTTGGTGGGAGAGGGAGAAGGTTCGGTTCCCGGTGCAGGTTTATCCGGAGGGGTGGGGGCCCTGAGGAGCCCGAGCCCACGTCTCCACTCGAGAAAACGCGCACGAGCCTCACTTCCCGGGCGGATACGTCGTGAGCCTCTCTCCCACGGAGACCTTCTCGCCGGCATCGAGCTTCGTGACGCGAGCCGAGAGGAGCCTCCGCTCGAGGTCCACTCGCTCGAGCACGGCTCTCCCGGCCTCGAAGGGGCGGCCGTCCTTCGTGCGCGTGAGGTAGAGCACGTCGCCTTCCTCGAACCCGTCCTGGCCGTCCTCGAGACGCAGGACGAGCACGGGAGGAACGCTGCGCTCGTCGGTCCTCACGACCTCGACCTCGGCGCGAGGAGGGGCCTCGAGGCCCGCGAGGCGCCGCGGGTTGATCTTCTTCTTCTTGAGGGCGTCCATGAGAGCGTCGAGGTCGCGCGCGTGGCGCTCGGCCTCCGCGCGCGCCTTCCTGGCCTCGTCGAGCCGGGCCTCGGCCTCGCCGAGACGGTCCGCGAGCTCGGCGGCGCGCTTCTGCGAGAGCGCGAGGTCCTCGCGCGCCTTCCCGAGCTGCTCGGATCCGCCCCTCTCCGCGAGGGCGAGGGCGACCTTCGCTCGCTCGAGCGCGGCCTTCTCGGCGCGAAGGGCCTCGGCTTCCTCGGCCACGCGCTGCACGGCCGCGCGCGCGCGATCGTCGGCGTCCTTCTTCTGAGAGACCGCGTCGCGGAGGTCTTGCCGGGAGACGAGGTCGCGCTGGAAGAACCAGGCGTTCCCTCCCGCGAGCGCGCCCAGGAGCACGAGAGGGACCGCTCGCCGGAGGAGCGAGGCCGGCGCCGGGACGGCGGCCGGCGCCGCGTTCGGCTCGTGAGCGCTCGGCTCCACCGGCGAGGGAGCGGTTGCGGGCGAGTCCATGGCCTAGAGAGTAAGTCCGATCGAGCGATCCGGCGAGAGCCAGCTCTCCCGGCGCTTGCTCGGAGCGACGGCGCGGCGGTCATCGTCGCCCCCGCCGCCGCCCCCTAGAGTGACAGGGCGTCATTCAGCATGGTTGCGACTCGCGACCATGAACGCTCGGCGCGGTGTCGGGAACGCGAAGACGCAAAGATGCGAAGACGCGAAGGGCTCGGCCGGCGACACCGAGCCTCTTCTTCGGGACGTTCCTTGCGCCTTTGCGTTCTCTCGCGGGGTCTGGACGGGAGACCGTGCTGAATCGCGCCATT
>JACQDU010000037.1 GCA_016200955.1 bacterium | reverse complement strand
GGGCGGCATGGGAGTCATCTACCGCGCGCTCGAGACGGCGACGGGCAGCGTCTACGCCCTCAAGGCCCTTCTCAACGTCGAGAACGCGAACGAGAAGCAGCTCAAGCGGTTCATCCAGGAAGCGCAGTCCGCCATGCGCCTCGATCATCCGGGGATCGTGAAGATCTACGACCTGGGAGTCTTCGAGAACATCCCTTACTTCACGATGGACCTCGTCCCGGGGAAGGACCTCCACCACCTCCTGCGCGACAAGGTCTACTCGCCCGAGAAGACGCTCCAGATCCTGCGGAAGGTGTGCGACGCGGTCGACTACGCGCACAAGCAGGGAGTGATCCACAGGGACCTCAAGCCGGCGAACATCATCGTGCGGCCCGACGGGACGCCGATCCTCACGGACTTCGGGCTCGCGAAGAACCTCGACTCCCAGTTCAAGCTCACCGCCGAGGGCGCGATGGTCGGGACGCCGCTCTACCTCTCTCCCGAGCAGGTGTCGGGGAAGGGAGACCTGATCGACGCGCGCTGCGACGTCTACGGGCTCGGGGTCATGCTCTACCAGATCCTCACGGATCGTCTCCCTTTCTTCGGGAGTAACCCCTACGAGGTCTACCGGAAGGTCACCGAGGAGGACCCGCCCACGCCCACGTCCCTGAACCCGGCCGTCTCTCCCGAGATCGAGCGCGTGTGCCTCATGGCGCTCGCGAAGAACCGCGACGAGCGCTACGCGAGCGCGAAGGCGCTCGGCGAGGAGATCGGCCGCTTCCTGAGAGGAGAGCCGGTCGAGGCGAAGATGCCGACTCCCGCGAGGAAACCGGGAGGGCCGGTGCCGCCCGCCTCCCAGTCGGCCGAGGCGCCGGCCGCCCAGGCGACGTCGGTCAAGGTCATCCTGGGAGTCGGCCTGTTCGTGCTCGTGATCCTCGCGGGGATCGCTTACATCATCTACGCGCTCGTCGCTCCCGCCTGAGCGCGCGCTCGCCCTCGACGGTCTCGCGTCCCGACCCCGCGAGAGAACACAAGGCGAGAAGGCGCGAAGGCGCAGAGAACGTCCTGAAGAGGAAGCTCGGCGTCGCCGGCGGAGCCCGTCGCGTCTTCACATCTTCGCGGCTTCGCGTTCCCGGCACCGCGCCGAGCGTTCATGGTCGCGAGTCGCAACCATGCTGAATCCGCCCTGTTCTCCTAGGCCTTGGGAGCGGGGCTCGGCGAAGGCGCGCCGCCTGCCTTGAGCTTGTTGAGCTTCCGCTGGAGCCGGCTCTTCCGCCGCGCGACGGTGTTCTTGTGGATCGTGTGAGCGGCGCCGGCCTTGTCGAGCCGGGCCTGGTAGAGCTTGATCTCCGCCTCGGCCTTCTTCGGGTCCTTCTCCTGCGTGAGGACCGTGAGGAGCTTCTTCTCGAGCGTCTTGAGCTCCGTCCGGCGCGCCTTGTGGCGGAGCCGGTGCTTCTCGCTCTGGCGGACGCGCTTCTTTGCCTGTTTCGAGGTGGGCATTCGTTTTCTCCTGGAAGCGAGCCGTCGGTGAGGACGGCCGCTCTCTTGTCTTGGGCTCGGGAATCGGGAAGCCTACGATGGCCAGGGCCCGGAGGCGACAGCCTCCGATGGTGAGACCCGGTCACATGCCTCCGGAGGACTTCTTCTCCCCCAGGCCGCCGGTCTCGGACGCGAGCTTCTCCATGCGCTCGGTCACGTCCTTGAAGTTGTAGTCCACCTCGGCGATCGCCGAGAGCTCGGCCACGGCCTTCTCCGGCTTCTTGGCCGCCTCGTGGAGCCGCGCGAGGAGATACGTGATGTCCTTCTTCAGGTCGGCCATCTCGTAGAGGTCTTCGCGGGCGGCCTCGAGCTCCTTGACCGCGAGGTGGTAGATCTTCTTCTTCATGCCGAAGCAGAGGCCGAGGTAGTAGCCGGACTCCGCCTTGCGGCGCGCGTCCGTCTTGGACTGCTGGAGCTGCTTGATCGCCTCGTCGATCTGGTCGGTCTCGTAGTAGGCCTTGCCGAGCTCGAAGCGCAGGCCGGCCTCTGTCGGGTGAGCCTCGATGCGGCGCCTGAACTCGTCGATGACGAAGTTGACGCGCTCCTTCGTGATCTTCGCGAGCTTGGCCTTCATCGACTCGTCGTCGTTCTTCTTCAGGATCTCCTGGATCTTCTTGATCGACTCGTCGAGCTTCTTGAGCTTCACGTCGCCCTTGAGCTCGCTCGCGACGTAGTCCTTGGGCTCGACCTCGAGCGCCTTGTCGCAGTAGAAGACCGCCTTCTCGTAGTCCTTCGCGATGATCGCCCACTCGCCCATGAGCCGGAAGGTCTTGTTGTCGGCCTTGCCGCCCGCGGCGTTGATCTCCTTCTCCTGCATCGCGATCCGCTCGAGCGCCTGCTCGGGCGTTCGCACGCGCGCGGAGAGCATCTCGAGCTTTCTCGCCGCATCCTGGTCGATCAGGTCCTTGTAGCTCTTGACTCCTCCGTCCGTGCCCTGGACCTTGCGCGAGGTCATCTTGGCGGGGATGTCGCGGATCATGTTGTTGGCCTCGATGTCCACGGGCGTGATCTTGATGATCCGCTCGAAGCACGTGAGGGCCTTGTCGAGCACGTCCGTCGCGTTGTAGACGCGCCCGAGGAGGCGCAGCCCCTCGACGTTGCTCCTGTCGAGCGAGAGCGCGTCCTCGAAGGCGTAGACGGCCACGTCGTTCAGCTGGGCGTAGCTCGCCGCCTCCCCGAGCTTGAGGAGAGCGTTGACGGCGTTCGGGTCCGCGCGGAGCGCGTCTTCGCACGAGAGCATCGTCTTCTCGGGGTCCTTCTTGGACACCGGGAGGGTCTTCACCTTCGCGACGACAGCGGCGTTCTTCGCACGCTGGAACATGCCGGGAGGGTTGACCTTGAAGGCCTCGCGCTCGACCATCCGGAGCTCTTTTCGCGCCTCGACGTCGCCCGGCTTGACCTTGAGGTGCTCGATGTAGAGCTCGACCGCGTAGTCGTAGTTCTTCTTCTTCGCGGCCTCGCGTCCCCGCTCGACCAGCTTCGACGGCGCCGACATGCAACGACCCTCCAAAGCAAGGCGACGCGCGACCGCGCGCCGCGCTCTCTAGCTTGGATGCGCGACGCTAGCAAATGGTCACGCCGCTTGTCAACGAAAGCGAGGACCCGCAAGGCTTCCGCTCGCTTGTCCGCTCTTCTCGACGTGGTAGGATGACACCTAAGTTCGGTGACCGTTCTGGAGAAGAGATGCCCGAGCTGGACCTGATCCTCTACCCCGACCCGCGCCTCCGGAAGGTGTCGGAGCCCGTGAAGGCGGTGACTCCCGAGCTCCTCGCGCGCGTCCGCGACATGTTCCCGGTGATGTACGAAGCGAAGGGCATAGGCCTCGCCGCTCCCCAGGTCGGCTGGAACGTCCGGCTCTTCCTCATGAACGTCTCGGGAGAGCCGCAGGACGAGATCGTGCTCCTGAACCCGGTCGTCGTCGAGAGCTCCAAGGCCTTCGCGAAGATGGAGGAGGGTTGCCTCTCTCTCCCGGAGATCCGCGGTCAGCTCGAGCGGCCCGCGCGGCTCAAGGTGCAGGCGCGCGCCGTGACGGGAGCCGCCCTCCGCGCCGCGGGGTCCAAGCTCGAGGGTGTCCCGGTCGAGGACGTCGAGATCGAGGCGGACGGCCTCGTGGCCCGCTGCATCCAGCACGAGATGGATCACCTGAACGGCGTCCTCATCATCGACCTGTTCAGCCCCGCGAAGAAGCAGGCGATCAAGGCTCGCCTCCGCGAGCTCGAGAGCGAGTTCAAGGAGCAGGTCCCCTCCCGCCGCTGAGAGCCTCGCACCGATCGCGACGGCCCTGTCGCGGCGGATCCCGGCATGTGAGTGAGCATGCGCGTCCTGCGCGGTGTCGAGGCGGCGAGAGCGGACATCTTCCGAGCGCCCGTCGCGGCGACGATCGGCGTCTTCGACGGAGTCCACCGCGGGCACCGGCGGATCCTCGACGCCCTCGTCGCGTGGGCCCACGAGGACGGAGGAGAGGCCGTCGTCGTGACGTTCGACCGCCACCCGCGCGAGGTGCTCGTGGGCGAGAAGCCCGCGGCCCTCGCGAGCCTCGAGCACCGGCTCGTCCTCCTCGCCCGCGCCGGGGTCGATGCCGTGCTCGTCCTCCCCTTCGACGAGAGGACGGCCGCGACGAGCGCCGAGGACTTCGTGAGAGACGTGCTCACCGGGACGCTCGGCGCGAAGAAGGTCCTCCTCGGAGCGAACCACCGCTTCGGGCATGGACGGCGGGGCGACCTCGCTCTCCTCGAGAGGCTCGGCCCGGAGCACGGCTTCGTGGCTCGATCGGTCGAGCTCGAGCCGGCCGACGACGCGGGCCACGTCGTCTCCTCGACCGCGATCCGCGAGGCGATTCGCGAGGGGAGGCTCTCGGACGCCGAGCGCATGCTCGGCCGCCCCGTGACCGTCCTCGGGAAGGTCGCTCGCGGCGAGGCTCGCGGGAGGACGCTCGGCTTCCCCACCGCGAACCTCGACCTCCAGCACGAGGCTCGCCCGCCTCGCGGGGTCTACGCCGCTCTCGCCTCGATCGGCGAGGGCGAGGACCCTCCCACCGCGGGCGCGCGCCGCGGCCTCGCCGTCGTGACCGACGGCCGGCGCCCGACGTTCCACCCCGAGGCGGGAGAGGACCTGCTCGAGGTCCACCTCCTGGACTTCCACGGAGGCGACCTCTACGGGCGGCTCGTGGAGGTCTCCTTCCTCGCGAAGCTCCGCGACGAGGTGCGCTTCTCGGGAGCGGAGGCGCTCGTCGCACAGATCCGCTCGGACGTCGCCTCCGCGCGGCTCCGCTTCGGCGGCCTCGTCGCGCCCGCGCACCGTCCGAATGGTTGACTTCGAGGGGTGCGAGGCTAGAATCCCGCCTTCTTTCTCACAGGCCGGGGTGGATAGCTCAGTTGGTAGAGCACAGGACTGAAAATCCTGGTGTCCCCGGTTCAAATCCGGGTCCACCCATGGGGCCAACTCGCTTCCGAGTTGGCCTCTTTCGTTGAGCCAGGACGACGGATGGCAGACGAGGAGCTGAGAGAGCTCGGGCGCCGCGTGCTCCTCGGGGACGAGCGCGCTCGCCTCGCCCTCGCGCGCGAGTGGGTGCGCCGGCGGCCGCGGCTGGCACGGAGAGGTCCTCGGAGAAACGGCTGACCGCGGGCTCCTCGCCCGGCCACTGCTCGTCCGACACGGGGCGCAAGCTCGCCATCGAGATGGTCTTCGTCCCCGGAAGCAACTTCTGGATGGCGCGGCGGCCGACGTCCTGGAACGAGCTCGAAGCGTTCGAGCGAGGCGGGTTCCCTTCCACGAGGGCTCGCGATCGTGTCCGGGGACCATGGGGCATCGACGACGCCGATCCCGCGACCAGCATCGACTGGGGACCGCGCGAAGGCTTTCTGCGAGTGGTCCACCCTCCGGCTTCCCACGAGCGCCGAACTGCTCGCTGCGGCGGCGAGCGTTCGGCCCTGACGCCCCTCGTCGGAGGCACGGGCTTCCACGAGTGGTGCGCGGACGCGGCCGATCCGGCGACGGAGCGTCGTCTCCTCGGACAGAACTTGGGTCGCCGAGCCCGCGAAGGCGATCGTCGGGCTGGAGAGAGCCGACCTCCCGCACGCGCCTTCCGGCGCGACTCTCGCGAACGTGGGATTCCGTCCGCTCCTCGCCGCGAGCTGAGAGGCCGCGATCGAGTGCCTCCTGGCTTCCCTGGCGTCAGGCGGTCGCTTTTGGAAGACTCCTCCCGGGGAAACCATGAAACCCGGCGCGAAGCTTGCCGGCCGCTACACGATCGAGAAGGAGATCGGCCGCGGCGGCATGGGCAGCGTCTTCATCGCGAAGGACGAGAAGTTCGGCGAGCGCGTGGCGCTCAAGATCGCCGCGGCCTCGGGCGGTCTCTACGACGAGTTCAAGGCGCGCTTCGTGAGAGAGGCCCGGCTCGGGAACCGCCTCGGGCGCGAGAAGGGATTCGTGCGCGCCCTCGACTGGGGCGAGCTCGACGCGACGACTCTCTATCTCGCCATGGACCTCGTCTCGGGCGCGCGCCCGCTCGACCTGAGCTCGGGCTCGCTCGAGAAGCGCCTCGACCGCCTGCGGACCGCCGCGCGGCTCGTCGCGGCCGCGCACAAGATGGGAGTCGTCCACAGGGACCTCAAGCCCGCGAACTTCCTCTGCGGGAGCGACGGCACGATCTGGCTCTCGGACTTCGGCCTCGCGAAGCTCCGGGGAGCGAAGGACGACGTCGAGTCGCCGGGCCAGCTCACGCGGAGCGGCGTAGGCATGGGCACGCCGACCTTCATGCCGCCCGAGCAGTTCCAGGACGCGAGGCAAGCGGACGAGAAAGCCGACGTCTACTCCCTCGGAGTCATGCTGTTCCTGGTCCTCACGGAAGGGCGCTTCCCCTTCGAGGGGTCGCCCATGTCGATCATGATGAACCAGGAGCGCGTGAGAGAGGGGCGCGCTCCGATGCCGCGGGCGAGGGACTCCTCGCCCGGGGCGCCCGCGGCGCTCGACGATCTCTGCGCGCGCGCCATGGAGGTCGATCCGGCGAAGCGCCTCGAGAGCGCGAATGCCTTCGTCTCCGGGCTCGATGCCGTTCTCGGGTCCGCTCCCGTGTCCCAGCCCGAGCCCGCCGAGCGCGAGCGCACGCGGCAGGATCTCACGGAGAAGACGACTCCTCCGGCATCGCCCGACTCGAAGGCGAACGACGCTCTCGCGACGGGGAAGTCGCTCGCGCGGACGGCGGGCCTCCTCGTCCTGCTCGGGTGGCGCTTCTACAGGAAGCGAGGCAAGACGGGGCGCCGCGTGATCGAGGCGACCTTCCTGTGCCTCGTTCTCGCCGCGGTCGTCTTCTTCCTGTTGCCCGCCGGCGGCTTCTCGGGCGAGCGTCTCCCGCGAGGAATGAGGCGCTCTCACGAGAAGCCGGTCCTCCTCTGGGACACCGGGAGGGGCTTCGAGATCGAGATGGTCCACGTCCCTCCCGGCGACTTCAAGATGGGCTCCGAGGACTCCGAGGCCTGGCACCAGGAGAAGCCCGAGCACGATCACCCGATGCCCGAGGGCTACTGGATCGGCCGCAAGGAGACCCAGTGGCGCGAGTATCTCCTCTTCTGCGCCGCGACGAAGCACCGGCGGCCCGATCGCCCGGGCGCCGCGGACACCGACGATCACCCGGTCGTCAACGTCTCCTGGGAGGACGCCGACGCCTTCTGCAAGTGGGTCGGCCTTTCTCTCCCGACCGAAGCCCAATGGGAGAAAGCCGCCCGCGGCGTCGACGGGCGGCTCTATCCCTGGGGCAAGGAGTGGGCCGGGTATCTCTGCAACCACGACGGCGACTCGGACGGCTTCGCCCACACCGCTCCCGTGGGGAAGTTCCCGAAGGGCGTCTCTCCTTTCGGCGCTCTAGACATGGCCGGGAACGTCTG
>JACQDU010000215.1 GCA_016200955.1 bacterium | reverse complement strand
GGGACCTTCCTAGTCGAGGACGGCAAGGTCACGCGCGGGATCAAGAACATGCGCTTCAACCAGGGCGTCATCGAGATGCTCAACAACGTGAGCGCGCTCTCTCCCGTGGACCCGTCGTTCATGGTGCCCGCCATGAAGGTCACGGGGTTCCACTTCTCATCCAAGACGAGGTTCTAGACATGAGCGAAGCGAATGGAGCGAGGCCCGCGGGGCCTCGCTCACCGCGGGGGGAGCTCGTGTGCGGCGCGGCGCGAAGCGACGAGACGCGCAACACGAGCGGGGGGCGCGTGAGCCCCCCATCCGGTGCAAGCTTCACGCGACGCGAGGTTCTCGTCCTCGGAGCAAGCGCCGCCGCCGTCGCGGCGGTCTGGCCGTTGCCGCTCGCCGCGCCCGCGAGCGCGGGGCCGGACCTCTCTCGCCCCGATCCTTTCCGGGGAGACGAGCTGCCGATCCAGGGCTTCGCGGGAGCCTGCTCGTCCTCGGCCTCCGCTCGCCGCGCTCCTCCCGGTCCATGGAGGAGCTGACCGCGGGAAGCGAGCCGCGACAGGAGCCGAAGCCGCGCGGAACCTGGAAGGGCTTCTTCGCGCGGCGGCTCGTGACCGTCGCGCTCCTCTACTTCGGGTTCTTCGGGTATGCCATGTTCTTCGCCGATCGCATGATCTTCCGGCCGCAGCCCTCGAGCTACCAGGACTCGCCCGAGATCCTGAAGCTCACGACGAGGGACGGGACGAAGATCTCGGCGAGGTACCGCCGGAGCCCGCGGGCGACTTACACGATCCTCTACAGCCACGGGAACGCCAACGACATGGGCGACGTGGACTTCTTCCTGGAAGAGCTCGTCCAGAGCGGCTTCTCGGCGTTCGTCTACGACTACCGCGGCTACGGGACGAGCGAGGGCCAGCCGTCCGAGCGCACGACCTACGAGGACGTGGACGCGGCGTTCGCTCACCTGACGGAGAAGCTCTCCGTGCCCGAGGACAGGATCATCTCGTTCGGGTCCTCACTCGGCGGAGGGCCGGCGATCGACCTCGCGTCGCGGAAGAACCTCGCGGGCCTCATCGCGCAGAGCACGTTCGTCTCGGCTTACCGCGTGGTCACGGGATTCCGGATTCTTCCATTCGACGAGTTCGAGAACTTGCGAAAGATCCCTCTCGTGAAGTGCCCCGTGCTCGTCATGCACGGGAAGGAAGACTCCCTCATCAAGCTCTGGCACGGCGAGCGGCTCCTCGCGGCGGCGAACGAGCCCAAGATGAGCTTCTGGGTCGAGGGAGCGGGCCACAACGACTTCTACAGCGTCGCCGGGATGCGTCTGTTCGCGAGGATCAAGGAGTTCGCGAAGCTCCTCGACGAGAGGCGATCGGGCGGACGCTAGCTCGACGCTCGATCGAGCCGGATCCCGAGCTCGCGGATCCGCGAGGCGACGCGAGGCGAGAGGAGCGCGGCGAGCTCCGTGTCCTCCTCGGGCTCGCGGGCGCCCGGGTGGAGGTAGAGCTCCGTCCTTCCGCGCGCCGCCGGGAGGAGGGCGAGCAGCGTCTCCTCGCACGGGGGGTCGAACGTCGAGAAGAGCCCGAGCACGCGGTCGGCGACGGGGAGCCCCGCTCGCACGAGCTTCGGTCGCGCCCACGCTCCGAGCGTCGAGAAGATGACGGCGTGAGACACCTTGTAGGCGAGCGGCCTCACCTTGACCGAGAGAGCGCGAGAGAGCGGCTCGCGCGGGACGCGGACCTCCGGCGAGCCGAAGCGCGGGAGCAGCTCGAGCAGGGGCGCGAGCACCTGCGGGTGCAGGTGGACGTTCAGGTGCCCGTCCACGTGGTGGAGCGCGAGCCCGCTCGCGCGGAAGCGCTCGAGCTGGGCGAGCACCTCGGCCCGGATCGCTCGCGAGAGCCGCACGCGCTCGAGGAAGTAGCGCATGCCCGCCGCGACGGGGTCCGCCGCGAGCTTTCCCTGCTCGTCGATCATGGCGAGCTCGCTCGCGTGGCGGGCGCTCGCGAAGCCGTCCGCGAGGACCAGGTGGAGCCCGACCTTGAGAGACGGCGTCTCCCGCGCGAGCGCGATCGCCTCCTCCGCGGCGGGCTCGCCGATCATGAGGCTCGTCGAGGTGAGGACGCCTTCTCTGTGAGCGCGCACG
>JACQDU010000036.1 GCA_016200955.1 bacterium | reverse complement strand
CGTGTAGGGCTCGCTGCTCGCGAGGGCGCGCTTCCAGACCACGCGGCCGGTGCGCGCGTCGAGGGCGATGACGAACGTCTCGTTGGGAGCGCTCGCGCTCGTGGCGCCGCAATAGAGGCGATCGCCTGCCAGGAGCGGGGCTCCGACGAAGGAGAGCTTCGCCTCCTTCTTCTCGTCGTCTCCCTTGTCGTCCTTGTCCTTCTTCTTCTTGACCGGCTCCTCCTCGGGGTCGAGAGAGTCGGTGTCCCAGAGGATCCGGCCCGTGCGCAGCTTCGCCGCGACGAGGAGCCCGCGCGGGATGCCGGACTCCTCCTTGGGAGAGCGGATCGTCGCGTAGAGGACCTTCCCGTCCTGGACCATGCCGTAGCGCGGGAGGGCGAGCGTCGTGAGGAGCTTCGTCATGTACTCGCCGAGCCCGCTGCGGCCGCTCGCGAGGTGCCAGACCTCGCCCTCGCCCTCGCGGTCGTAGGCGTAGATCGTCTTCCCGTGGTGGATGATCAGGTAGTCGTCGGTCGCGAGGTGTCCGACGAGGATCCGCCGCACCTGGGGCATGACCTGGCCCCACTCGTTCGTGGGCGGCTTCGAGGTGTCGCGGAAGTCGAAGTTCTTCGGCACGTCCGGGAACGGGATGCTGAAGGCCGACTCGCCGGGAACGACGCCCGTCGTGATCGGGCCCACGTTGCCCGAGCCGTCCACGGAGCACTCGGCGAGCTCCGCCTCGTCGTTCTCGCGAGAGTAGGCCTTCGCCAGCTTCGCGAGGTCCTCGCCGCCCTCGAGCTCGGCGGCGTCGATCGCTCGCGCGAGGTCGCGCGCCGTCGCCGGGTCCTTGATCACGGGGAGAGTCGCGAGGAGCCGCTTCGCCGCGCGGACCCGGATCGCCGGGTTCGGGTGCCGCTCGAGCACGTCGCGCCACGAGACGAACGCCGAGAGGATCGAGCCCTTCTCGAGCAGGAGGTCGCCCGCGAGGAGGAGCGACTCGCCCGCCTCGTCGAGGGGGAAGAAGCGGTCCGCGCAGTCGAGGAGAGGCGTCGTGTCGCCCGCCGCTCGCCCGGCCTCGAGGCGGTGCTGCGCCTCCTCCTGGCTCTGCTTCGAGAGCACGTCGCGCCCCTCGGGCGGGAGCGTCGCGAGAGCGCGGCGGAGCGCCATGCGCGCCGTCAGGTGGAGGCTCACGGAGACGTCGGCGTCGGGCTTCCGCGCCTCCTCCTCCTTGTCCTCGATCCGGACGAGCTCGTCGCCGTGCTTGTCCACGAGCTCGCGCGCCGCCGCGAGCGCGTCCTGGAAGCTCCCGGCGTCGATCTTCTTCTGGACCTTCTGGAGGCCGGTGCGGGCGTCTCCGCTCTCGAGGCGGCTCTCCTTCTCCTCCTTCTCCTTGTCCTTCTTCTTGTCGTCGTCCTTCTTCTCGTCCTTCTTCTTGTCGTCGGCGAACGCGCGCGTGCGCGTCGCGACCGGCGCCAGGACGAGCGAGGCCGCCACCATGGCGCCCGCGGCGGTGAGAGGCAGCCTCTTGCTCCGGCGACTCAGCATTCGCCAGAGGCGAATGCGGTGGTGAACGACGGGCTTCATGCGTTCCCCCTCGTGTTTTCCCCCGTGGCGCCGCTCACCCGGAGACCCTCTTGCTGCCGCGGGGGGGCTGCACCCCCCCCGGCCTCTTGCTGCCGCGGGGGGGCTGCACCCCCCCCGGCCCCCCGCGGACCAGGTCCTGGAGGAAGGGGTTCTTCCGCCGCTCGAGGCCGATCCGCGTCTCGGGGCCGTGGCCCGGGATCACGCGCGTGTCGTCGTCGAGCGTGAGAAGGCGCGTCTTGATCGAAGCGAGGATCTTCTTCGTGTCTCCTCCGGGGAGATCCGTGCGGCCGATCGATCCCTTGAAGAGCGTGTCGCCCGAGAGCAGCAGCATCTCGTCTCCCAGAGAGAGAGAGAACGAGACGCTCCCCGGAGTGTGGCCCGGCGTGTGGAGGACGAGCGTCCCGTGGTCGCCGAACGTGATCGTCTCGCCGTCCTGGAGCGGTGAGTCGATCGGCGGCGCCTCGTCCTTCAGCTCGAGACCGATCCAGCTCGCCTGGCGGGCGAGGTCCCGGTAGAGGAAGTCGTCTCCCGCGTGGAGGTGCAAGCTCGCTCCCGTCGCTTCCTTCACCTCGCGCGTTCCGAGCACGTGGTCGAAGTGCGCGTGCGTATGAAGGACGTGCTTCACGACGAGATGGTTCCCGCGGACGAGGTCCAGGATGCGGTCCGCGTCCCCTCCCGGGTCGACGACGATGGCCTCGCGCGTTCGCTCGCAGGCGATGACGGTGCAATTGCAGGACAGGACCCCGACGGGGAACGTCTCGACCAGCACGCCGACCTCTGGGGCTCAAGGAGAGCCCCGATCATAGGCTGGGGCCGTTCCGGGGGCAATGCCGGCCCTTGGTTTCCGCCCTGGAAGCCTTCCGGGACGCGGGTTCGCGGGGATGAGGGCCGCGCAATCCCGGCGTCTTCCGGGGAGGTTCAGGAGCGGAGAGGCCGCTTCGCGGCGGCGCCGGCCCTCCTCGGGAAGCGCCCGGGCGTGGGGGCGACCTTCGGCACGAGGAGGAGCCTCCGCGATCCCGCGCGCGGGAGCTCGTGGGAGAAGACGGCCGGCTCTCCTCCTCCGAGCTCCTGGCTCACGCGAGAGGCGGGCTCGAGGTCGCTCTCGGGACCGCAGTAAAGGACCGCGGTCCCGCCCGCTCTCAGGAAGGGGAGCGCGTACTCGAGCGCGAGCGCGACGGGCCCCAAGGCGCGCACGGTCGCGCGGTCGAAGGAGTCGCGGAAGCCGCTCTCCCGGGCCGCATCCTCGGCTCGCGCGGTCTTGACCGAGACGTTCTCGAGGCCGAGAGCGCGCGCGGCTTCTTCCAGGAAGACGGCCTTCTTCCGCGTGCTCTCGAGAAGGACGACGCGCGAGCGCGGCCGGGCGATCGCGAGAGGGAGCCCGGGAAAGCCGGCGCCCGAGCCTATGTCGATGACCCTCGGCGCCGCGCTCGTCTCCCTGTCCCCGGCGACTCCCGCGAGCCCGGCGAGCGAGTCGAGGAGGTGCTTCTCGACGAAGTCCTCCTCCGCCACGATCCGCGTGAGGTTCAGGCTCTCGTTCTTCGCGATCACGATCGCGTGGAGCGCCCGGAGCCGCTCGAGCGCGCTCCCGTCGAGCGCGACCTCGAGCTTCGCGAGAGCGGGGACGAGGTCGAGCCAGTTCATCGAGCCGGGCGTTCCTCGGCCTTCGCGGCTTCCCAGAGGCGGTCGAGCTCCTCGATCGACTTTCCCTCGAGAGGCTCTCCCGCGGAGGCGGCGCTCGCCTCGACGGAGCGGAAGCGGCGCTCGAACTTCCGCGCGCTCTCCCGGAGAGAGTCCTCGGCGTTTCCTCCCAGGTGGCGGACGACGTTCACGACCGAGAAGAGGAGGTCGCCCAGCTCCTCGAGAGCGGCCCTCGTGTCTCCCTTCGCGAGGGCGTCCTTGACCTCCGCGATCTCCTCGTCGAGCTTCGAGGCCGGGCCCTGCGCGTCCTTCCAGTCGAAGCCGACGCGCGAGGCCTTCTCCTGGAGCCTCTGCGCCCGGAGGAGAGCGGGCATGGCCGCGGGCACGCCGTCCAGGACGGACTTCCGCCCCTCGCGCTTCTTGTGCTGCTCCCAGGTCTCGAGGACGCCCCGGACGCCGTCGACCTTCGCGCCGGCGAAGACGTGCGGGTGGCGCCGGACGAGCTTCGCCGCGATCCCGTGCGCGACCGCTCCCAGGTCGTAGGAGCCGTTCTCCTGCGCGAGCCGTGCGTGGAAGACGACCTGGAAGAGGACGTCTCCCAGCTCCTCGCGCACGCGAGCGGCGTCGCCCTGGTCGAGGGCCTCGAGCAGCTCGTGGGATTCTTCGAGGAGAAAGGGCCTGAGAGAGCGAGCGTCCTGCTCGCGGTCCCAGGGACAGCCGCCGTCTCCCCGAAGGCGGTCCATGACGGCCAGGATCTCCGCGAGGCCCAGGAGCCTCGCGTCGTCCACCGGCGCGCGCGGCACGCTCTCGCTCACGCTCGTTCACCTCTCCGTCTTCTATAACAGGTCCATGGCCGAACGACCGTCTTGCTTGACACATCGCATCGCGGTGCTATAAGTGCGCTCTCTAGCGTCGCGGGGTAGAGCAGCCAGGTAGCTCGTCGGGCTCATAACCCGGAGGTCGCAGGTTCGAATCCTGCCCCCGCTATTCGATGAACGCGTTCAGGGCCTGTCGACGATCTCGACGGGCCCGGACTCATCTTGGGCCGCCACGCCGCAAGGCTTGGCTGTTGGTTCGGGCGGAAGCCGAGGCCCGGTGACCTTCACCGCGGCTCGCTACCGCTCGCCTGGGTTTCCGGGTCGGAGGACCTCATGTCCGAACGGCGCCGCGAGAAGGAGCTCAAGCGGAAGCACAAGGCGGAGCGCGAGGAGAAGGCCGCGCCGGCGCCCGCTCCCGCGCCCGCTCCCGCGCCGACGCAGGCGCCCACCGTGTTCTGGAAAGACGTGCTCACGCGAGAGCTCGCGGACCCCGCGCGGCTCGTCGTGCATCTCCGGCGCCTCTCGGAGCTGCTCACGGTCGTGGATGACCTGCGAGCGGCGAGGATCCCTCCCACGAGCATGACGAGAGCTCTCCTCGCGATCCCGCCCGACGAGGTCGCGGCGCTCCCCGAAGGCGAGCGGGGGGCCAAGCTGCGCGTCCGGCTCCTCTAGCAGCTCGCGGACCCGCAGACGGCGCGGGCGGCGAGCCTCGCGCTCGACGCGACCCTCGCGAAGGCGCGCGACGAGGCCGACCGGCTCGCTCTCATCGCGGGGAAGACGTTCATCGAGTCGTGGCGCCGCACGCGAGAGAACGCTCACATGAACCCGGCGTGGGAGGCGATCTTCGGGATCTCTCTCCTCGACACGATCTTCGAGGGACATCTCATCGGGCAGGTCGTGCGCGACTCCTGGAAGGTGGACGAGGGAGGCGCGGCGCGCGCGTTCGCGAAGGCGCTCGCGAAGGCGGAGGTTTCGAAGGAGCTCGAGGGCTTCG
>JACQDU010000235.1 GCA_016200955.1 bacterium | reverse complement strand
GGCCATGCGCCGCGCGAGTGCGCTCTCTGCGGGAGCCGGTTCCACGTGGACTGCGTGCGCTCTCACGGGAAGTGCCCGACGCTCGGGTGCGCGGGAGAGATCGATCGCTCGGACGACGGGCGCGTGCACGCTCGCGGGAGGAAGAGTCCGCTCCTCGCGCTGGCGCTCTCGTTCTTCGCTCCCGGCATCGGCCACGTATACGCGGGGGAGCTCATGCGCGCGGCAGGGATCTTGCTCTCGGCGCCGCTCCTCGTCGCGCTCGTTGCCATGCTCCTCGAAGAGCTGCTCGTGAGCTCCGGCATGTCGGCCGCGGCGCGAGACCGTGCCGAGACCATGGTCCTCCAGGGGACGCTCGTGGCCTTTCTTCTCTTCTGGTTGTTCCAGGTCGTCGACGCGTACTGCGCCGCCCAGCGCGCGAACCAGAGAGGGGCGAGGCCGATCTCGGAGCGGCCGCGGCTCTCGGGAAGGAAAGCTTGAGGCCAAGAAGAACGAGGCCGTGATCGGCTACGGGGTCTTCCTCGACCGCTGAGCCGTGGCGCGCGCGCGCCGCGCTCGCAAGAATCATGCGGGATCGAGTGGAGCTCTCGCCCGGGACGCGCTTCGGCGGCTACACGATCGTCTCCGTCCTCGGGCGAGGCGGCATGGGGGTCGTCTACGAAGCGGACGACCCGAAGCGCGCTCGCCGGGTCGCGCTCAAGGTGATCTCGCGCGTGCACTCGTCGGACGAGTCGTTCATGAGCCGCTTCCGGAGAGAAGGCCGCGCGGCCGAGGCCGTGTCTCACCCGAACGTCGTCGCGCTCCTCGACGCGGGGGAGCAATCGGGCTCGGCTTACCTCGTGTTCGAGCTCGTCTCCCAAGGAAGCCTGAGCGATCTTCTGAAAGAGAGAGGCGCTCTTCCGTGGCGAGAGGCGGCCTCGCTGGGAGCGGGCGTGGCGCGCGGGCTCGCGGCGGTCCACGCGGCCGGGCTCGTCCACCGCGACGTGAAGCCCTCGAACGTCCTCCTCGATCGGCGGGGACCGCGGGAGCTGGGCGAGCCCAAGCTCGCGGACTTCGGCCTCGTCTCGGCTCACTCGGCCTCTCTCGCCGTCACCCACGCTCTCACGAGGACGGGAGAGGTCGTGGGGACGCTCGAGTTCATGGCGCCCGAGCAGGCGAACGCGAGCGGCAGCGTCACGGAGCTGGCAGACCTCTACAGCCTGGGAGCGCTCCTCTACGCGCTCCTCACGGGGAGGCCGCCGTTCTCCGGCACGGGGTACGCTCTCATGAAGAAGCACATGACCGAGGCCCCGCGCCCGCCGCGCGAGGAGGTCGCGGAGGTCCCGGAGCGGCTCGAGAGCCTCGTGCTCGCGCTCCTGGAGAAGCGCCCCGAGGCCCGCCCGCGGAGCGCGGCCTCCGTCGCGCGAGAGCTCGACGAGATCGCCTGCCAGAAGCTCCCCGGGCGGTCGCGTCTCGCCGCGATCGTCGCCGTCTCGCTCGGGCCGCGCTCCTCCTCGCCTTCGCGCGGACGCAACCCGAGAGCGAGGCGAAGCCGCCCCGGCCGGCCGCGAACACGAAGGCCCCCGCGGTCGCGCCCGACCTCGCGGCGAGGAAGAAGGCCGAAGCGCGCCAGCTCGCCGAGAAGGCGCGCACGCTCTACGAAGCCCGCCAGTACGACCAGGCGATCGAGGCATCGACGCGGGCCATCGACCTCGACCCGACGCTCGGGCTCGCGTGGATGGCGCGGGGCTGGAGCAGGCGCAAGAAGGAGCAGCTCGACCTAGCGATCGCGGACCTCACGCGCTGCGTGGAGCTCTCGCCGGGCCTCGCGATCGGCTGGGCGAGCCGGGGAGCCGCGCACTCCGATCGAGGGGAGCCGCAGCGAGCCGTCTCCGACCTCACGCGGGCGCTCGAGCTCGAGCCGGGCCTCGCCTGGGTCTGGTCGAAGCGGGCGGCCGCGCGCGCGGTCCTGCGCGAGAACGAAGGCGCCCTGGCCGACGTGGCGCGGGCGCTCGCTCTCGACCCCAAGGACGCCGAGGCGTGGACGACGCGCGGCTACGTGAAGAAGAACGGCGGCGACCTGGAGGGCGCGCTCTCGGACCTCCGGCAAGCGATCGAGATCGATCCGACGAGGCCCATGACCTTCCTGGTGAGGAGCGAGCTCAAGAGGGCGATGCGGGACGTCGAGGGAGCCCTGGCCGATGCCGAGAGGGCCGTTCAGCTCTCTCCTTGCGACGCGCAGGCATACGCGACGCGAGCGGCGGCGCGCCGTCGCCTGGGCGAGCTGGACGGCGCGATCGCCGACTTGGGGCGAGCGGTCGAGCTCCAGCCCGGCTTCGTGTTGGCGTGGTACGGCCGGGCCGAGACTCGGCTCGACACGGGCGACATCGAGGGCGCCATCGCCGACGCCACGCGGGCCCTCGATGTCGACCCCGGCGTCGCGACCGTCTGGTGCATCCGCGCCCGGGCGCGGGCCCGAAAGGGAGATCGAGCCGGAGCGATCGCCGACTACCAGAAGGCCCTCGCGCTCGAGCCGAACGGGACGATCGCCGACTCCGCCCGGGCGTCGCTCGAGGGGCTCCGGCGCTAGCCCCCCTCTCGGAAAGGCGTTCTCTCATCTAGAATCGAGCCGAAGGAGCGTCCCATGGAGTCCAGGAACGACTACCTCGAGCAGGTCATGGTCCAGCAGGCGCAGCTCGAGAACGACCTGCGCGGGAACCGCGCGAAGATGCGTCACGTGCCGGCGCAGCAGGCCCTGGCCCCGGGCGCTCCCGCCGACGCGACGGTCGAGCGCCGCGCGGGAGGCGGCGGAGCGATGGCCCTCGAGGGGGGCGACCTCTCGGGGCCCGCCGTGGAAGTGAGGGAGTTCGGCTTCTGGCGCTGGAAGACGGTCGTCGTGCCGCCGAACGCTCACGTCGTCCACACGCGTCGCGGCGAGGCGGAGCCGCTCCACTGCGGGCTCGGGATCTCGTTCTCCTACAACCCGGCGACCGATGCTTACCTCGTCGCGCCCGCGGCGATGCAGACGATCCTCATCAACGCCCGCTCGATCTGCAAGGAGAGGCAGGGGATCCTCGTCCAGGGCTACGTCCAGTGGATCATCGAGGACTTCCGGACGGCTTACAGGAAGCTCGACTTCACCGACACGGTCGATCCCATGCGCGTCGTGAACCTCCAGCTCCGCGAGCAGGCGGAGGCGGCGATCAAGGACAAGGTCGCGACCATGGGAGTGGACGAGGTCCTCGCCGACAAGCAGCCGATCATCCGCGAGCTCACGGCGCGGCTGCGCCACGTCGCCGAGGGCGAGGGCTCGGGCGAGGGGCTCGGCCTCAGGATCGTCACCGTGCAGATCAAGGAAGCCGTGATCTCGTCCTCGAGCCTCTGGGAGACGCTCCAGCGCCCCTTCCGCGCCGAGCGCTCGCGGATCGCTCGCCTGGCGGAGCTCGAGAGCGAGTCGATCGTCTCGAAGCGAGAGTCGGAGGAGGCGAAGACGCGCGCCGCGCAGGCGATCGAGACCGAGTCCGAGATCGCGCGCCGCCGCGCCGCGGCCGAGGCCACCGTCTTCGACCGCGAGCAGTCCGAGAAGGCGCGCCGCGCGAAGGTCGAGGCCGAGACCGTCGCCGCGACCATGGCCTTCGAGCAGGAGAGGGCGCAGAAGCTCGCCGAGCTCGCCCGCGCCGAGCTCGAGCGCGAGCTCGCCCTCGAGGGCCTCCGGCGCCAGAGCGAGAGAGCGGCCGAGGAGCAAGCGATCGCGCTCGAGGCCGCTCGCCGGAAGGTCGCGAACGAGGTCTCGCCCGGCGCCCTCCAGGAGAAGCTCGTCCTGAGCCTGCCCTCGATCGTCGAGAAGATGCCGGCGCCCAAGGAGCTCAAGACGATCTCGATCGGCCAGGACGGCCTCTCGGGGCTCGTCGGGACGCTCGAGCACATCGTGCGCGCTCTCCGGGAGAACAAGGGCCCGACCGAGCGGTAGCGGGCCGCGCACGAGAGTCGTGTTGACAACCCGGACGCCGGGAAGTAGATTCTGCGCCCCGATGTCCCGAGCCACCGCACGAGTCTGTTGCTGTAGCTGACCGCGCGCCCCGATCCGGGCGCGCCCGCCGTCGTTCGTGACTCCGTTCTTCGTGCGGCTGGTCGAGAGCCGACTCCCCCGTGAGCGCCGAGGCGCCGGGACGAGTCTCCTCGCGGAAAGGGACGACGTGAAAGCACCGGCGTGGCGTGCGGCGGAAGCGGTCGTCGTGAGCACCCTCCCCTATTCGGCGAGGGCCCTCGCTCTCGCCCATGAGGCGCGGCCGGACGAGGCCGGGTTCCTCGACGGCGCTCGGGAGAGGGGGAGGGTCCTCGCCGACCACTCGAGCGGAACGGGCCTGGCGGACCACGACCACGTCCGCCCGATGATCGGGGACCGGACACGTGCGGAGAGAGCACACTCGCGCTTCGCCGATGTGCTCCTTTTCCGCGCGCAGGTGGCGTCGTGATGCTCCTCCACGCGCTGGCGGAGAGGCTCGGGGCGCGACCGCGGCACGAGCGTCGCAAGGGAGAGGTTCCCGTGGGCGGCCTCGTCGTCGAATCCGCGTTCAAGCGTCTCGGCGACCGGGACGTCCTCCGGGGCATCGGCCTCGAGGCCGCTCCCGGCACGGTCCTGGCGATCATAGGACCCTCGGGATGCGGGAAGACGACGCTCCTCCGCTGCATCCTGGGAGAGATGCTCCCGGATCGGGGGAGGATCGTCCTCGACGGCTCCGACGTGACGAGCATCCCCGTCGAGAGCCGGGGCGTGGGGATCGTCTATCAGGGCTACGCCCTGTTCCCTCACATGACGGTCGCGGAGAACGTGGGCTACGGGCTCGCCGTGCGCAGGGTCGAGCGGGCGCGCGCGCGCGCGCGCATAGCCGAGATGCTCGACCTCGTCCAGCTGGGGGGCCGCGAGGACGCGATGCCCGAGAGCCTCTCGGGCGGAGAGCGGCAGAGGGTCGCGCTCGCGCGAGCGCTCGCGGTGGAGCCGAGGCTCCTCCTCCTGGACGAGGCGTTCTCGGCCCTCGACGCGACGACGCGCTCCGAGGTCGTTCGGGAAGTGAGCGCGATCATCCGCCGGCTCCGGCTCACGACGCTCCTCGTGACGCACGACCAGGAGGAGGCGTTCCTGTTCGCGGACCGCGTCCTGGTCCTGAACGAAGGCACGCTCGTCGTCGAGGGAACGCCGGCCACCGTCATGGCCCACCCGCACCCGTTCATCCAGGGCTTCGTGAAGATGGTCCTCGTCGAGGAGAGGGAGGTCGAGACCGACTCGTTCGGGAGGCCCTTCGTCGCTCTCGAGGACGGCGTCCGCTTCCCCGTCGAGATCCCGGGAGTGGCAGCGGGAGACCGCGTCCAGGTCGTGATCAAGAAGAGCTCCGTCGTGCAGACGATCGAGGTCAGGCCCCGTGCTCCGTCGTAGCGCGTCGGTCCTCCCGGCCGCCGCGCTCGCGAGCGGCGTCGCTCTCGCGGTGCTCGACCTCACGCGGACCGACACGCGGAGCCTCGTCGTCTACACGACCCCCGCGCTCAGGGACCTCCTCGAGGAGGACCTGTTGCCCCGCTTCCGCGAGCGGACGGGCAAGAGCTGCGTTCCCGTCTACGTCCCGGCCGGGCAGCAATACAACCGCCTCCGCGTGTCGGGCGGCCACCCCGAGGCGGACGTGTTCATCCACGCCTCGCCCCTCTACCTGGAGAAGGGCTTCGACGAGGGACACTTCGAGCCCTACGAGCTCGCGTGCGATGCCGCGATCGCGGAGCGCTTCCGGAGCCGCCGCGTCGCGGGAGGAAGGATCTGGTACGCCTTCGCCTGGAGCCCTCTCGTGTGCGTCCACGCGCCCGGGAGCGCGCCCGACCTCGCGCGGAGCGACCTCCGGTTCGGGCTCGCGCACCCTCTCCTCAGCAACAACGGGATCTACACGGTGCTCCTCCTCGAGCAGGCGAAGCCCGAGGCCGGCGCGCTCGCTCTCGGGAACACGACCGTCCAGCCCGTGAACGCGCGCGCGAGCGTGAACGGGATCGCCGACGGGAGCTTCGACGTGACGCTCGGCTACGAGGCCGTCACGCTCGACTTCGAGAAGAAGGGGGCGCGCGTCGCGCACGACCTGCCCCTCCTCGGAGGAGAGCGCGTCACCGTCCCGGTCCTCCTCTCGGTCGGGATCGTTCGCGGAGGAGCGCACGAGGGAGCCGGCGAGCTCGCCCGCTTCCTCCTCGAGGAGTCGGTGCAGCGGCGCCTCCCGGAGTACGGCTACCGCCCGGCCGCGGCGGACGTCGAGCTCCCCGGGTCCTTCGTGCCGCTCGCCTCCGCTCGCACGATCGACCCCGACTGGGAGAGCTGGCGAGAGATCGAGGCCGCTCTCCCGCGCTACGAGGTGAGGCGATGACCGATCCGTACCGGACGATCCCCAGGAGCTACGCCCGCGGCTGGTGGCGCGCGCACGCGCTCGAGCGAGCGGCGTGGTCTCTCGCGATATGGCTCGCCTTCGTCGTCGTCATCCTCGGGCCGCTCCTCGCGGTGGTGGCCTTCAGCTTCGAGCCGTCGGTCTACGGGAAGACGGGGGCGGCGCCCACGCTCCTCTGGTATCGCCGGATCCTCACGGAGCCGGAGCTCCACGGCCCGCTCGTCCGGAGCGGCGAGATCGCTCTCGTGGTCGTCGCGGTCCAGCTCGTCCTGGGGACGGCGATCGCTTACTCGACGGTGAGGAACCGCGTCCACGGCGCGCGAGCGCTCGATGCGCTCTCGAACATCACGATCGCTCTCCCGAGCGTCGTCGTCGGGCTCGCGCTCATCGCGTTCTACGGGCCGTTCGGGCCGGTGGTCGCTCTCTCGAAGCTCGTCTTCTCGAGGTCGCTCGAGCTCACGTGGACCTTCTGGATCGTCGTCCTGGCCCACGTGCTCGAGACGTTCCCTTACATGGTCCGTTCCGTGAGCGCCGTCCTCCAGAAGATGGACCCTCGCCTCGAGAGCGCGGCGCGCAGCCTCGGAGCGAGGAGGTTCCACGTCTTCCGCACGATCACGCTCCCGCAGCTCCGACCGGCCCTCGTCGCGGGGTCGGTGCTCGTCCTCTCGAGGAGCGTCGCGGAGTTCGGCGCGACGATCATCGTCGTCTCCGCCGTGATCCGGACGGCTCCCATCAAGATCTACGCCGAGGCGGAGTCGGGCTCGCTCGAGCTGGCCTCGGCGTACTCCGTGATCCTCATGCTCGGCTCGTTCGCCGACTACGCCGTCATGTCCCGCTGGCTCGGAAAGGTCGAGGCCCGTCCCGCGGACTGAGAGCGAGGTCGGGTAAGATCGCCCCGTGGCCGCGGAGATCGTCCTCGCGACGCTGAACGCCCGCTACGCTCACGCGAGCTTCGGGCTCCGCTGTCTCCTCGCGAACATGGGAGAGCTCAGGCCGCGCACGAAGCTCCTCGAGTTCGACATCCACCGCGCGCCGCTCGAGGTCGCACGGAAGATACTGGAAGAAAGCCCCGCGATCGTCGGCCTCGGCGTCTACATCTGGAACGTCGCCGAGACGACCGCGGTCGTCTCTCTCCTGAAGGAGCTCCGCCCCGATCTCACCGTGGTCCTCGGAGGGCCCGAGGTGAGCTACGAGACGGGCTCGCAGGAGATCGTCCGCCTCGCGGACTTCGTGATCGCGGGAGAAGGAGACCTCGCCTTCGCCAGGCTCGCGCGCTCCCTCCTCGCGGGGGAGCGCCCGGGAGAGAAGGTGATCGCGGCTCCGCTCCCGCCGCTCGAGGAGCTCGCCTCTCCGTACGGGGAATACACCGAGGAGGACCTCGCGCATCGCGTGATCTACGTCGAGGCCTCGCGCGGGTGCCCCTACAGGTGCGAGTTCTGCCTCTCGTCGCTCGACATCCCGGTGCGCGCGTTCCCGCTCGAGCCGTTCCTCGAGGAGATGCAGCGCCTCCTCGACCGGGGCGCGCGCAACTTCAAGTTCGTGGACCGGACGTTCAACCTCGCTGCGAGGACCTCGTGCGCGATCCTGGGCTTCTTCCTCGAGCGCCCGCGGCCGGGCCTGCACGTGCACTTCGAGCTGATCCCGGACCGCCTGCCGCGCGAGGTGCGCGACCTCGCCGCGCGCTTCCCCGAGGGGAGCATCCAGTTCGAGATCGGCGTCCAGACCTTCACGCCCGGCGTGAACGAGGCCGTCTCGCGCTTCCAGAAGACCGAGAAGGTCGAGGAGAACCTCCGCTTCCTGCGAGACGAGACGGACGTGCACGTGCACGCCGACCTGATCTTCGGCCTGCCGGGGGAGACGCTCGCGACGTTCGGCGCGAGCTTCGACCGACTCATCGCGCTCGACCCGGGAGACATCCAGGTCGGGATCCTGAAGCGGCTCCGCGGGACTCCGATCGTGCGCCACGAGGAGAGCGGCCGCCTCGTCTTCTCCAAGAGCCCGCCCTACGAGGTCCTCTCGACCGACACGGTCTCCGCCGGAGAAATGCAGAGGATCCGCCGTTTCTCGCGTTACTTCGAGACGTTCCGGAACGGGGGCGATCACGCGCGCGCCGTCGCGCTCCTCCTCGCGGCGGGGCCGTCGCCCTTCTTCGTTCGAGTTCCTCGCGTTCTCCGACTGGGTGTTCGAGAAGACCGGCCGCACGTTCGAGCTCGCCTTGCCTGCGCGCTGCGAGTGGATCTTCGAGTACCTCGTCTCCGTCAGAAAGCTCCCACCGGCGGAGGTCGCGGAAGCGACGATCGACGACTACTACGGGCGGGTCCCGCGCCACGAGCCGCTCCGGTTCCTGGAGCCCTTCGTCGACCGCGCCGCGCTCAAGGCGCTCCAGAGGAGGAACCGCGTGAAGGCCCACGCCCGGCCTCCCGTCTGACCGCGGTGGCCGCTTGATTCGATGAGAGAACCGCTGAGGCGCGGAGGCCGCCGAGGCCGCGCAGAGGGCTTGATACGACGGCTTGGTTCCTCCGCGAGTCCTCTGCGCTCTCGGCGCCTCCGCGGTTTTCTCCATCAGATGAACCGATGACCGGGGTGACTTCTCGCGCGCTTCGCATCGCGACGCGCCCGGAAGACGATCACTCCCTCCGGAGCAACGCCGCTTCGAGCCGGCGGAAATCCACGAGGAGCTTCGAGCAAGCGCGCACCGTCGCGAGGCCGATCCCGGCCGGCAAGAGGAGGAACCACAGGACGAGCTTCCGCGCGAAGGCGCGCGCGACGGCCTCGGGCCCCTCCGCTCCCCCCGCGAGGAGCGCTTCGGCGACCATGGCCGACAGCTCGGTGACGT
>JACQDU010000234.1:4796-13741 GCA_016200955.1 bacterium | reverse complement strand
CCTTCATCCGCCGGCGCTGCATCCGCCACCTCGAGAAGGGCCGGATCGTGATCCTCGCGGGCGGAACGGGCAACCCGTTCATGACGACGGACACCTGCGCCGCGCTCCGCGCTCACGAGATCAGCGCGGACGTGCTCCTCAAGGCGACGAAGGTGGACGGCGTCTACTCCGCCGATCCCAAGAAGGACAAGAACGCGCAGAGGTTCAAGAAGCTCACGTACCTCGACGTCCTGAACAAGGGCCTCAAGGTCATGGACGCGACGGCGATCACGATGGCGGCGGAGCACAACCTCCCGATCGTCGTCTTCGACATGAAGAAGCCCGGCAACATCGAGCGCGCGATCGAGGGCGACGACGTGGGCACCGTGATCTCGAACTGAGAGGAGAGCGGGCTCGCCCGCTCCCGGAGGAACGCGTGGGTTACGACGAGTGTCTCTTCGACTGCGAGGAGAAGATGGAGAAGGCCTCCGACCACCTCCGGGCGGAGTTCGCCGGGATCCGCGGCGCGCGCGCGACGCCGGGGCTCGTCGAGAACATCAAGGTCAACTACTACGGCGCTCCCACGCCGCTCAAGCAGCTCGCCAACATCGGGATCCCGGAGCCGACGCAGATCCTCCTGAAGCCCTTCGACCCGGGATCTCTCGGCGAGATCGAGAAAGCGATCCTGAAGAGCGAGCTCGGGATCACGCCCCAGAACGACGGGAAGCTCATCCGGCTCAGCATGCCGCCTCTTTCGGAGGAGAGGCGCAAGCAGCTCGTGAAGCGCGCGAAGGAGCTCACGGAGGCGCAGAGGGTCGCGATCCGCAACGTGCGCCGCGACGCCAACAAGATGGCCGATCAGCTCCTCGCGGACGCCGAGGTCACCGAGGACGAGTTCGAGAAGCTCAAGACCGAGGTCGACAACCTGACGAAGACCTACACCGGGAAGGTCGACAAGCTCCTCGACGACAAGACCAAGGAGCTCATGGAAGTCTAGTCCCCGGCCTTCTCCAGCTTCATGTCCTTGTAGAGGTCGGCGACGAGGGCCGTGTAGCCGTTGTAGATGAGCGTGTTCTTCCGCTCCTCGGTCCCGATGAGCCGCTCGCTCGACTGCTTCCACCTCGGGTGAGGGACGTCGGGGTTCACGTTGGAGAAGAACCCGTACTCCTCGGGCGCGAGCTTGTGCCAGAACGTCTCGGGCTTGAAGTCCGTGAGCTCGATCTTGACGATCGACTTCGAGCTCTTGTAGCCGTATTTCCACGGAATGACGGTCCTCACCGGAGCGCCGTGGACCTTGGGCATCGCCTTCCCGTAGATCCCCGTCGCCAGGAGCGCGAGCTCGTTCTTCGCCTCGTCGATCGTGAGCGCCTCGAAGTACGGGAAGGGATACTCGGGATGCTGCGCGATCCCCGGGCACTCCTCGGGCCGATGGAAGGAGATGAAGCGGACGTACTTCGCCTCGCTCTTCGGCTCGACCTTCTCGAGGAACTTCGAGAGCTGGAAGCCCTCCCACGGGACCGCCATGGACCAGGCCTCGACGCAGCGGTGCCGGTAGAGGCGCTCCTCGTGGTCGATCTTGCGCAGGTCATCGAGGTCGAACGTCTGCGGCTTCGCGCACAGGCCCGTGACCTCGAGCTTCCACGGCTCGGGCTTGAAGGCGTCCACGTGCTCGAAGACCGACTTCTTGGTCGTGAACTCGTAGAAGTTGTTGTAAGTCGCCGCGACCTTCTCGTCCGTCTTCGGCCGGTCGAGCTTGAACTTCTGGTTCAGCCTCCCCGGGTACGGGCTCGGCTTCTCGTCCTTCTTGCCTTCATCCTTCTTCGGGTCATCGGCCCAGAGGAGCGAGGAGGGCCCGAGGAGGAGCGCTCCCGTGCCCGCCGCGGCGGCTTTCAGGATCTGGCGGCGCGAGAGGTAGACCGACTCTGGCGTCGCTTCGCTCGCAGGAACGATGTCCCAGGCGCGACGCTTCTTGATCCACATGCCAGGCCTCCCCGGACGGAAACGCAAAGCCTGGCTGGATGCTATTCCCCGGGCGGTCGGGGATCCAGCCCCCGCCGTCGGCCCGCCGTCGCCGCGCCAGCGTGTCGCGGAAGAAGACCCTCGCTCCCAGGCGCGCCGTGTGCATGTCCTCGCGATGACACGAGAGCGTCGAAGAACCGACGCGCGTGACAGAACGTTCGAGACGGAGGAACGAATGGTCACCGTGCGGCATCACAAGCTCGGCCACGGATTCCGGGTCAACGGTCAAACGCTCGTCCTGAACGACGGCGCCCTGAAGGCCGGGGCGTCGATCCTTCTTTGCCCTTGCTGCGACTGCTGCATCGCCGATCCGTGCGAGGGCTGCGGCCGCGACATCGTCGCGCGAGGCAGGGTCCGCGCGGGTACTCCTGCCGTCATCGAGTGCTCGTGCGGAACCCGCTATACGCTGCGTGAGGTCCGGCACTGCTACGGCAACTGGATACCCGAGCCAGGCTAGACGCGCTCTCGCGCGACGGGTGTGTGCCCGCGTCGCGTCGATTCTTCCGCGCCCGGATCTCGCGCAACCCCAGGATTCGACGCTCATCGCTGGCTCGGCTCGGCGAAGGAGCAAGGAATGACCGAGAGGAGAGAGCTCCGGACGGCTACCGCTGCCCGGCCCCGGCGACCGCCACCAGGAACGCGACCTCGGCGAGCTCGATGGCCGCGCCGTAGACGTCTCCCGTGAGCCCGCCGAGCTTCCAGCGAACGTACGCGGCGACGGCGAGGGCCGTCCCGACCGCCGCGACCGCGGGAGCGACCGCGCGCTGGCCCACCCATCCGATCGCCGACCACGCGATCCCCGTCGCGAAGACGACCTCGAGGGCGCTCGCGTTGTCCTTGAAGGACCTCCCGAGCCCTTCCTCGCGTGCATAGGGGAAGAAGACGACGAGCGGCGTCACGGCCCAGCGCGCCGCGAGAGGGAACAGGACGAGCGGCCACTCCTCGCAGGTCCTCGCGACCTCGGCGAGCGCCGCGATCTTCGCCGCGAGCACGAGCACGATCGCGACCGCTCCGTGAGCGCCGATCCGGCTGTCACGCATGATCTCGAGCGCGCGCGCGCGATCGCCGCCGCACCCGCTCAGGCCGTCCACGACGTCGGCGAGGCCGTCCTGGTGGAGCCCTCCTGTCACGATCGCGAGGATCGCCGCGAGGAGGACCGCTTCGACGCCGGCCGGCAGCCTCGCGCCGAGGAGGCGCGCGCTTCCGGCGAGAGCGAGGCCGAGCGCGAGGCCCACGAGAGGGAAGAACGCGAGCGATCGCCCGAGGTCGGCCGGGCGGACCTCACGGAGAGGAACGGGGACTCGCGTGAGGAAACCGAACGCGACGAGGATCGCGCGGACTCCGTTCACGGGCTCCTCGTTGGCTCTCTGCACGCGATCAGGCGCATGCCCGGGAAGGGGAGCGCCACCTCACGCTCCCGCGTCGCTGACGCCGGCGGACTCGAAGGTCGCCATCTCGTGGAGCACGTGCAGCGAGGCGTCGACGAGACCCATCGCGAGCGCCGCTCCCGTTCCTTCTCCGAGCCGCAGGTCGAGGTCGAGGAGCGGCCGCGTCCCGAGCGCCTCGAGGACGATCCCGTGCCCTCGCTCGACGGAGCGGTGCGACGCGATGAGCCGCTCGCGCGCGAGAGGCGCGAGGCGGGAGGCGACGAGCGCGGCGGCGCTCGCGATGAAGCCGTCCACGACCACGGGCACGCACCGGGCTGCGGCTCCGAGCACGACGCCCGCGAGCCCGGCGATCTCGAAGCCCCCGAGCTTCGCGAGCACGTCGAGCGCGTCCTCGCGCACCGGGCGGTTCACGCGGATCGCTCGCTCGATGACCTGGACCTTCTTCTCGAACGTCGCGTCGTCGATCCCGGTGCCGCGGCCCGTGACCTCCGAGGGAGTCGCTCCCGTGAAGACCGCGGCGAGGGCGCTCGCCGAGGTCGTGTTGGCGATCCCCATCTCGCCGATCCCGATCAGGTCGAAGCCGGAGTCTGTGAGAGAGCCGGCGATCTCGATCCCGGTCTCCAGCGCGCGCCGCGCTTCATCGACGCCCATGGCCGGCCCGAGCGCGAAGTTCCTCGTCCCGGGCCCGATCCGTCGCGAGAGGATCTCGGGCGAGGACGCAGGAGCTTCCACGACGCCCATGTCGACGACGACGACGCGCGCGTTCGCATGCCGCGCGAGGACGTTGATCGCCGCGCCCCCTCGCGCGAAGTTCAGGAGCATCTGGTGCGTGACTTCCTGCGGATAGGCGCTCACTCCCTCGGCGGCGACGCCGTGATCGGCTCCCATGACGACGATCGCCTTCCGCGGGAGCGGCGGATCCGCGAGGCCGCGCGCCGCCGCGACCTGGCACGCGAGGTCCTCCAGCCGGCCGAGGCTCCTCCTCGGCTTGGTCTTCCGGTCGAGCTTCTTCCGTGCGAGCTCGTCGGCGCGCGCGTCCACCGGTCGGATCCGTCTCACGGTCTCATCGAGCAGCATGGAAGCTCTCCCTTCGTCTCGAAGACGACGGGCGCCGGTCTCAGCCTGAGCATGCCGCCCAGGACTGCGAAGTGGATCTCGTCCGCCTCGCGCGCGAGCGCCTGGTGCGCGCGCCCGGCGACGTCGCGGAACGTGCGCCCCAGCGCGCTCTCGGGAACGACTCCCATGCCGACCTCGTTCGTGACGATCACGCAGTGGAAGTCACGCCGAGAGAGCGCCTGCGTCAACCCCGAGACGCGCTCGCCGATCCGTGCCGGTGTCTCGCCTTCGAGGAGCAGGTTCGAGAGCCACAACGTCAAGCAGTCCACGACGGCGACGTCGACCCCGCGCAAGCGCGCGAGAGCTCCCTCGAGCTCGAGCGGGACCTCGAGGGTCTCGAAGACCGTGCCGCGCTCTCGCCTGTGGGCCTCGATGCGCTCGCTCATCTCGGAGTCGAGGGCGCGCGCCGTCGCGAGGAAGGCTCGCCGTTCTCCCAGGCGCCTCGCGGTCTCGAGCGCGAAGGCGCTCTTGCCCGAGCGGACGCCGCCGCCGATCACGACGAGCTTCCGGTCGTTCATCGTCCCCTCCCGGCGCGATCTCCCGGCTCGTCCTCCCCGGGCAGCGTCTCCCTGGCCTGGACGGCTTCCAGGGCCAATGCGAGATCGGGAGCGGGCGGCTCGCCCCACTTCCCCGAATGGACGAGCTGCGTGAGCGCGAGCCTGGGCAACCAGTGCGCGCTCTCCAGCATCGGCCGCTCGGGGAAGCTCTCGACGAAACCGACGCACAGGTAGGCGACGGGCACGACGTGATCGGGGATCCCGAGGAGACGCCGGAGCTCGGAGGGCTCGAGGATGCTCACCCAGCCCACGCCGACTCCCTCGGCGCGCGCCGCGAGCCAGAGGTTCTGGATCGCGCAGCACGTGCTGTAGAGGTCCGTCTCGGGGATCGTGTTCCGCCCGAGCACCGCCGGGCCGAAGCGCGTGCGGTCGCACGTCACGCACACGTTGAGGGCGGAGTCGAGGATCCCCTCGAGCTTGAACGACAGGTACTGCTCCCGGCGCTTCTCGTCCTGGAAGGCCGCGGCCGCGCGCAGGCGCTCCGCCTCGACGTGGGAGCGGATCGTCTCGCGGAGCTTCCGGTCCTCGATCACGATGAAGTCCCAGGGCTGCGAGAAGCCGACCGACCCCGCTTGATTCGCCGCGAGGAGGACGCGCGCGAGCACGTCGCGCGGGATCGGGTCGGGACGGAACTGCCGCATGTCGCGCCGGCGCGCGATCGCCTCGTAGACGCCGCGGCGCCAGCTCTCGGGAAACGCGTGGCTCAAGGCGCCTCCTCGCTCGCGGAGCGCACGAGACATGACGTGGCGCCGTGCTGGGGTGACGCGATCGATTCCAGGAACGACCCTGTCCTGGCCTGCGTCGGACCTCGAGCGGTCTTAACCGGGCGCGGCGTGACCTGTCAAGCGACGGTGCGGCAAGCGGGCCGACCGCAAGGCCCGCGCGGGAGCGCCTCGCGGGCCAAGGAGTGCAGGCTCGAGCTCGGACGCTCGAGCGAGAGAGACACGGCGGCGCTGGCGCGATCGTCGCGCGCTCGCAGAAGGCTCCAGGGGAGCCGCGAGAGGGGCCCTCAGCGCGCCAGCTCGTCGATCGTGCCCACGGCGAGAACGCCGCCCCGGACGCGATAGAAGATCTCGTGCGAGACGAGCACCCGGTCGAGCGCGAGCGAGAGCGGCGCGTCGCACGGGAAGTCGCCCGCGAGCGAGAGGTCGACTCTCCCGCACTTGACCTCGATCCCGAGGTCGCGCTCGGCGACGGAGACGAGCTCTCCGAGCGTGGCCGTCGTGAGCGGGAGCCGCTGCGCGAGCTTCCACGAGAGGAGCGCCTCTCCCGAGGGCGCGCTCGGCCCGAGCGCGGCGAGGACGCGGCTCACCGTGAGCGGCGGGACCGGGTCCTCGTCGAGCCGCGCCGTCCCGCGGAGCCTGAGAGCGGTTCCCCGGAGGGCGTTCCGCTGCGCGCGGTCCTCGAGGACCCAGAGGAGCACACGGTCGAGCTTCGTCGCGTCCGCCGCGGTCGCTCCATCGAGCACCAGGCGAGCGAGCCGATCGTCCCTTGCGGCGTCCTCGATCATCGAGAGACGCTCGGGCGTCGCGCCCTCCACGAGGGGAACGACGCAGAGGCTCCTCGTGGCGAGGTCGCGGCGTGCCGCCTCGATGCGACCGGCGACCTCGCCTCGCGCGGCGGCCGTCTCGTCCTGGCAGGCGAGCCACGCTCGCAGGCCCGGCTCGCTCCCGAGCGAGACGAGGAGGTGGCCGATCCTCGGAGCCGACGGCAGCTCTCTCACGAGAGCCTCGGCGTCGAACGGCCCGAGCGCGGAGAGGAGGCGGCGCAGGCCGGCGACTCCGGGAGCGAGCGGCATCGCGGGCGCTTCGCCCGCGGAGCTCTCCTTCGTGACGAGGAGCGGCGCATCGACGCCCGAGGCGCGGAGCTCGGGCTCGTACATGGGCGCCGCCTGCGGTGCGAGCGCGCGCACCTCTCCCGCGAGCTCGGCCCTCGTGACGTAGTAGAGGTGAGTCGTCCCCTGGGGCAGCGCGCTCAGGAAGAACAGCGTGCGGTCGTCTCGATGCTCGATCGAGGTCGGACGCGTCGCCTGGGGAAGAGGCAGCCACGCGTCCTCGGCGGCGGGCTTGAAGGAACGCTTCTCGAAGATCTCCTCGAGGAGCGAGAGGGCCCAGCGCGACTCGAGGGCCGCGTCGCCGCGGACGTTCTTCCTGTAATCCGCGAGGCGAGCTTCCCAGCGAGCGGGCAGCTCGACCCGCTCCGAGAGCGCTTGCCTCGCTCCCGGCACGCGAGCGCGGGAGAGCAAGAGGCGCTCGTCGCCGAGCGGCTCGAAGCCAGAGGCGCGCGGGTCGCTCACGAGGACGTACTCGCGGGGAGACGGCGCCGTCACCTCGAGGTGCACGAGGACGCGGCTCCCGGGGCGGACCGTCCGCTCGACGACGCGCCAGTCGGAGCCGTCCTGCTCGAGGAACGTGCGGCGGACCTCGAGCCCTCTCGCGACGGGGCTCGCGGCGCCGCGCTCGAAGCCCGAGAGCGACGCGGTGAAAAGCGCCGTTCCTTTCCCGACGAAGCGCAAGCCGAGGATCGCGCGCTCGCCCCAGCCTTGCTCGGGCTCGGCGATCCGCACGCGCCCGTCGAAGCTCGCGTCCGCGTGGTCGGGGAGCGCGACCTCGCGCGCGGCTCGCCCGTTCACCGTGACGACGACGGTCCCGGGCGAGTAGTCGACGCCGCCTTCCCTCTCGAGGAGCGCCGCGAGCCCGAGGATCGCGTGCGCGCTCTCGATCGTCGTGCGCCAGCCCTTGCCCGTGCGCCGCGAGAGGAGGAAGCGAGCCGCCGCGCTCGGGTCGCCGCCGCGCGCGACCTCGATCTCGAGGAGGAGGGCGGCCGTCGCCACGTCCTCGAGCGGGCGCTTCCCGGCCGCCTTCGCGAGCCGCTCGCCGTCCTCGGCGAGACCGGCCCTCAGGCACGCGAGGGAGAGGAGCGCTTCGTCGATCGCGCGCAACGGTTCGCTCGCGCTCGCGAGCGTCGCGACGAGGCGCCGCGTCGCGAGAGACGCGCCCTCGTCGGAGGCCGGCCCGTTCGGCCTCCAGGCCGAGTCGTGCTCCGCGAGCGCGAGGGCGGCGTAGGCTCGCGTGTCGGGCGCGCTCGGGAGCGGCACTCGCCTCGTCTCTCCCGGCGCATCGCGGAAGACGAGCTCGCCGAGGCGCTGACGGAGGAGGTCGGCCGCACGCCGCGCGATGGCGCGGTCGACCGCGACTCCGGCTCTCTTGCAGGAAGAAAGCCCGTGGAGGACGTAAGCGGTCATGGAGAGGTTCGTCGCGTCGTCCGGCCACCAGCCCCAGCCGCCATCGGCGTGCTGCTGGAGAGAGAGGCGCTCGAGCCCCGACGCGATCACCCTCGGCAGCTTCTCGCGGAAGCGGTGCGTGCTCCTCCCGAGAGCGCGGTCGACCGCGACCGCCGGGAGGAAGCGGCTCATGGTCTGCTCGACGCAGCCGTAGGGATACTCGACGAGAGGCTCGAGGCTCTCGACGATCGCCGAGTGGAGCCCGCCGTCGAGATCGACCTCGAGCGCGAGCGATCCCCGGATCGCGTTCGAGGGGAGCCGGAAGACCTCCTCGCGCGTCTCGCCGCTCGCGACGGCGCCCGACCGGCCGTCCTGGAACGGCGCGCCCGAGCGTCTCCCGGGCACGCGCAAGACGAGAGAGTCCGAGTGCTCGCCGTCCACGGACCTCACGTCGAGGGCGAGCTCGGCGCTCTCGAGGTAGCGGTCGACCGTGACCGGGAGCTCGGCGGTCTCGATCGCTCCGGCGGCTACCCGGAGGCGCGCCTTTCCGCCGGACGCGAGCGGGAAAGGAGCGCGGAGCGAGACGCTCACTTCGCGGTCGGCGCCGGTATGGTTGTGGACGAGCGCGCGCACCGCGATCACGTTTCCTTCCTGGAAGACGCG
>JACQDU010000234.1:0-4779 GCA_016200955.1 bacterium | reverse complement strand
CTTCCTCACGAGAGCGTGCTGCACGACCGAGCCAACCTTGTGGTCGCGCGTGATCCCTCGCGCGGTGAAGCGGAAGCTCGTCAGGTTGTCGGGGAAGGGGAAGCGCACCGTCGCCTTGCCCGAGGCGTCCGTGACGATGCTCGCCTCGAACAGCGCCGTCTCCTTGAAGTCGGAGCGCGCTCGCCCGCTCGCCGTCGCGGCGCAGCCGCCGCCGCGGGCGACGAGGTTCCTCCGTCCGCCGTAACGGCCGCCGTAGCGCCCGCCGCCGCCGCCGCTCCCCGAGGAGACCAGGGTGCAGAGGCTCGGCAGGCCGCGCACGAGGACCGGGAGCTTCCAGATCGTGAAGGCTCCCGTTTCTTCCCGGGAGAAGAAGGCCTGCGCGAGCGAGACCCTTCGCTCGTAGCGGTGGAAGAACTCGCGCAGGTCGGGCGTCGCGTCGCCCCTGAGCTGGAAGATCGCCTCGTCCACGACTCCGAGCGAGAGCTCGCAGCCCGCGACGGGAGCGCCGCGTGCGTCCACGACGGAGAGCAAGGCCGTGCACTCGTCGCCCGGTCGGTACTCGGAGCGATCCGTCTCGACGCTCACCGTGAGGAAGCGATCCCTGGGCGGAACGACGAGCTGCGCCTGCGCGGTGTCGATCCGGTCCGAGTCCACCGAGAACGCGACGACGCCTGCGTTCGGCGAGAGGTCGGGGCCGACCGGGACCTCGACCGTGGCCTCGGTGCCCGCGACCGACACGAGCCGTCTCTCGTGGATCTTCCCCGTCGCGACGAGGACGAGCACGTGCCGGCCCGGCCGTTCCGCGCCTTCCTTGGCCTCGAGCATCTTCTCCTCGACGCGGACGACGTTCGCGCGAGGAGCGTGGAGCCGGATGCGCGCGACCTCGCCCGCCTTGTAGCGCGGGCGGTCGGTCTCGATCTCGACCTCGGGAGCGGCTCCCGTCGTCTCGAAGCTGGAGGAGCGCGTCGTGACGCGGCCCGACGGATCGACCGTCCCGACCGTGAGCGAGCACGAGCCCGCCTGGGAGTCGGTCTCGAGCCTCGCCTCGAAGCGGCCCGCGTCGTCGGTTTTCAGGTTCCGCGAGAGGACCGGCTCCCAGCGCCAGCTCTCCGCGCGCTCGTCGCTCCCGCTCGCGACCGACGCGGCGCGCGGGGGGACCGAGAGCCGGAGCCAGACGTCGCACGAGGGCACCGGGTCGCCCGAGAGCGTGCGCACGAGGCCGCGCACGGGGAGCACGTCTCCCGCCGCGAGCGAGCGCGGGTGGTCGAGGACGATCTCGACCTCGGGTTTCCTGTACTCCTCGACGTCGAAGATCGCGGCGTGCCGCCCGCCGTTCACGCTCACCCAGTACGAGCGATCGGGGACGGTGTCGCCGGGCGAGCTCGCGGGGAGCTCGAAGCTCCCGCTCGCGGTGCCGAGGTCGCTCACGCGGACGCTGCGGGTGAAGACGGTTCCGCGCGCGCCGCCGATCTCGATGAGCGCGTCTTTCCCGTCGTAGGGCGCGAGGCCCTCGCCGTCCACGATCCTCAGGATCGCCTTCCACGAGACGAGGTCGCCCGGCCGGTAGAGCGGGCGGTCCGTGTAGACGAGCGCCCGGAGCGTGCGCGTTCCGTCGGGCGAGTACTCGCTCGAGACGCGCGTCGCGGATCTCTCGCAGGACGCCGTCACCTCGTAGCGATAGCCGGCGACCCAGGCCGGCGAGACCGGGACCTCGAGGAGGCCGCTCGCGTCCGTCTTCCCGCGGAAGGTCCAGCGGACCTCGGGAAAGCGCGCGCGGACCTCGCGCGCTCTCGCGAAGCCGAGGGCGTAGCTCCGCGAAGGCTCGGGCTCGGCTTCCTGCCCCGACCACGAGGTCTCGAAGCCTCGCCTGAATTCATCCGAGACGGCTCCCTCGGGCGCGAGGAGCTCTTCTTTCCCGAGGACGTAACGGCCGAAGACTTCACCGGCGAGCTCGAGGCCCGCGGTGGGGGCTCCGCTCCCGCGCTGCGCGGCGTAGACGAGGACCTCGTCGAGCGCGACGTCCAGGACGAGAGCGGAGTCCGTCACGACGAGCTTCGCGACCGCGTGGACCGGCGAGTACCGAGCGTCCGCGACGAGGAGGAAGAAGCCCTCGCCCGTCCTCGGGCACTCGAGCTTCCAGCGGTCGACGCTGCGGTCGTTCCTCGAGAGAGGAGCAAAGGTCGTCTCCCATTCCTTCTCGAGCGCGAGCGAGCCGCGGCGCGCGAGGAGCGTCTCCTCCGTGAGCGCGCGGAAGGTCTGGAGGTCCGGCACGCGGTACAGTCGCGCGCGGATCGGCCCGCGGTAAGCGGAGTGGAGCGAGAACGCGGCGGGCGCCCGCGTCGTGGACGGGCGGTCGCCGAGCGGTTCCAGCCGGAAGGCCTCGTGGCGGTCGAGGAGCCAGAGCTCGTCGGGATCGGCGGTGGGCTCGAGAGCGGCTCGCTCGATCGCGTGGACCTCCTCGGTCGCATCGTGCTCGCCGGCGCCGGGGAAGAAGACCTTCGGTTCCTCGACGACCGTGCGCGGAGCCTCGCGGTGCGGCCACCGGCGCGCTCGCGAGAGGAGCGCGGCGACGCGCGTCTCCTCCTCGAGGGCGACCTTCGAGTCCACGACGAGAGGCTCGAGCTCGTAATCCCAGACGTGGAGGCCCGCGGGCGCGTGGCGCCGGAGCGCGGCGAGCTCGGCGAGCTTCCGCTGGACGCGCGGGTCTTTGGAGACCGGCTTCCAGGTCTCGACGGCGCGGTCGATCTGGCGCTCCTTCAAGAGGAGAAGGCCGAGCTGGACGCGGACCTCGTCGTCCCCGGGCCGCAGGTCCTCGAACGCGACCTCGCCGAGAGCGTAGCGAACGACCTGGGCGAGCGACGCGAGGCGCTCATCCGAGGGATCGAGGCTGCGACCGCGCTGCCTCGAGACGTCGCGCGCGGCGTCGAGGCTCGAGAGGAGGCTCGCGGTGATCTTCGAGAGAGCGCGGGCGTCGAGGCCCGGCCCTCGCTCGTGCTCGAACGCCTCGAGGTCGAAGGGGGCCGGGACGGCGCCGTCTCTCAGGACTCGCTCGAGGAAGAGCCGCCGAGAGACGGCGAGGCGCGCGGCGACCGCTCGCTCGACGAAGTCCGGGCTCCTTCCCGTGGTGCGCACGAGATCGAGGAGAGAGGCGGCGGCGTCGAGATCGCTCGCGAGGGCGACGTCGAGGCGCGCGAGGTCGGCGGCGAGGCGGCTCGCCGGATCGTCGGGGAAGGCCGAGATCGCGAGCGCCGCCTTCGCCGGCTCTCCGCGGCAGAGGAGGTCATGCACCTCGGCGGCGACGCTCCTCCTCGTGTCCGCGAGAGCGTCCTCGCGCGCTCTCGCGACGAGGACGGCCACGGTCGTCGAGGTCGCGACGAGAGCGGTCGCGAGGAGCGCGCTCGTCGCGCGCCAGCGGGCGAGACTTTCCATGGCTTCCTCCAGGCGGTGGCAAGGAACGGAGCCGTTCCCGGCCGGGGCCGGGCGAGGAAGCGCGGTGGGCGGCGTTCTTCCCCCACGGCTCCGCCGCGCGCGGTCGAGTGGCAAACGGCTTGCCGCGGCGGTCGCTCCCGGCCGGGGCGCGGTTTCCGAGGAGAGGAGCGTCCGCTCGCGGGCATCTCTCCCCTCGGATGCGCCCGCGGACCGTGCGGGCTCTCTCTCAACTCGGTCGTGAGAGAACGACTTACAGGGAGCGAGCCCATGCGGCAGAACGCCTCTCCCATTACACTTTTCGAGGAGCTTGCCTTGCCCTCTCCCCCGATCCTCGAAACGGAGACCGCTTCCGGACCCGTCACGGAGGCGGAGCCGAAGCCGGAGCGCGTGCTCCGCTGCTCTCGCTGCTCTCACGCGATCACGCGCGAGGAGGCGCGCGTCGTGCGCGCGGGGTCGCACGTCCACACGCGGATCAACCCGCACGGCTTCGTCCACGAGTTCGGGTGCTTCGCCGAGGCGGAAGGTTGCCGCACGTTCGGCGAGGCCACGACGTTCTTCACGTGGTTCCCGGGCCACGCGTGGCGGATGGCCGAGTGCGGCTCGTGCGGCGTCCACCTTGGCTGGCGCTTCGAGGGCGCGAGCGGGAGCTTCTTCGGTCTCCTGTTCGAGCGACTCGTCTAGAGGCTCGCGGGAGAAGACGAGGAAATCTCGACGCGGCGCTCCTCGTTCTCACCGTGCGGGCACTCCGACCGCGGCTCGCCTCACTTGATGGCCGGCGAGCGATGGGGTCGGATGCCCGGGAAGGGAGCCCTCGATGGAAGTCGGCGTTCTCGGGACGGGCGACGTCGGGCGCGCGCTCGCGACGGGGTTCATCTCTCGCGGGCACGACGTGAAGATGGGCTCGCGCGACGCCAGGGGAGAGGCCGTCACGGCGTGGGCGAAGGAGAACGGCAAGCGCGCGTCGGCCGGGACGTTCGCCGACGCCGCGAAGTTCGGCGAGGTCGTGGTGCTCGCGACTCTCTGGTCGGCGACGAAGAGCGTGATCGACCTCGCGGGCGCGAAGAACCTCGCGGGAAAGGCCGTCCTCGACGTGACGAACCCGCTCGTCATGGAGGAAGGAAAGCCGCCGCGCCTCGCGCTGGGCCACACGGACTCGGGCGGAGAGCAGGTGCAGCGCTGGCTCCCGGGGGCGAAGGTCGTGAAGGTCTACAACACGGTCGGGTACGCTCACATGATCGACCCGAAGTTCACGGGCGGTCCGCCCGACATGTTCATCTGCGGCGACGACCCGGCGGCGAAGAAGAAGGTGGGCGAGATCTGCCAGTCCTTCGGCTGGCCGACGATCGACGC
>JACQDU010000233.1 GCA_016200955.1 bacterium | reverse complement strand
GGGGCCTCGTTCGCCTCGGCATCGGTCGGGAAGATCGCCTCGGTGAAATTCAATGAAAAAAAGAAGGATGAGAAGAAGGGGGATGATGCCTCCAAGAAAGATGAGAAGAAGAAAGACGACAAAGACAAGGCCGAAGAGAAACTTTCAGATGAGGAGCTCGAAAAACGGATGACCGTCGAAGAGAAGGAACGGAAGAACCGCAGTCTCCAGGCGCAAGACTCACCTCCCAGGGAGGCGAACTACGTCGGTCGGGAGCGCCGAGCGCGCAACCGTCCGGTCATGGTCTTGCCACGCGTCTCCGCTGGCGAGGCACGGCTCGTTCCGCCAGATTCGTGAACACGCTGGGCTCGGGTGGCCGTCCTTTGCTCTTGCGAAAGGGGGAACCATGCTCGTCCTCCTCACCTGCGAAGGACCCCACGCCCCGGACCTCGGCTACCTCCTCCACAAGAACCCGGCGTCGCTCCACGAGCGCGAGATCGGCCACGGGAAGCTCACCGTCTTCTACACCGAGAACGAGCCCGCGCGCGCGACGGTCGCGCTCCTCGTCGAGATCGATCCGATCGCGCTCGCGCGCGGCGAGGGGCGCGCGGCCTCGCTCGAGCAGTACGTCAACGACCGCCCTTACGTCGCGTCGAGCTTCACGAGCGTCGCGCTCCGGGACGCTTTCTCGACGGCGCTCTCGGGGAGGAGCAAGGAGCGGCCGGAGCTCGTCTCGAAGCCTCTCCCGCTCCGCGCGCGCATCCCCGCGATCGCCGTCGCGAGCGGCGTCTCGCTGATCGAGCGCCTGTTCGCGCCGCTCGGCTACGAGGTGCGCGCGACCGCTCACCCGCTCGACGCTGCGTTCCCCTCGTGGCGTGGCACGGGCGCGATCTCCTTCGAGATCTCGGGTGAGAAGACCGTGCAGGAGATCCTGACTCACCTCTACGTGCTTCTCCCCGTCCTCGACGACGACAAGCACTACTTCGTCGGCGACGACGAGGTGAGGAAGCTCGTCGACCACGGCGAGGGCTGGCTCGCCGCTCACCCGGAGAAAGAGCTCATTGCACGCCGTTACCTCGCCTACCAGAGGCCGCTCGTGACCGCGGCGCTCTCGCAGCTCACCGTCGGGCAAGAGGAGAAGGACGAGGAGGCGCAGGCCCAGGAAGACGTGCTCGAGGAGAAGGTCCGCCTCTCCGACCAGCGGCTCGAGGCCGTGCTCGCTGCTCTCCGCGAGGGCGCGCCGCCGATCAAGCGCATCGTCGACATGGGCTGCGGCGAGGGCCGGCTCCTGCGCCTTCTCGTCGAGGAGCGCGCCTTCGAGGAGATCGCTGGTGTCGACGTCTCGAGCCTCTCGCTCGAGCGCGCCGAGAAGCGACTTCACCTCGATCGCCGGCCGCAGGCCGTGCGGGAGCGCGTCAAGCTCCTCCAGGGCTCGCTCCTCTACGACGACAAGCGTCTTCACGGCTGGGACGCGCTCGCTCTCGTCGAGGTGATCGAGCACATCGACGCCGACCGGCTCGACGTCGTGCGCAAGGTCGTCTTCGAACGCCTGCGCCCGCGCCGCGTCGTCCTCACGACGCCGAACGCGGAGTTCAACGTGCGCTTCGAGACGCTCCCTGCGGGCAAGCTCCGCCACGCCGACCACCGTTTCGAGTGGACGCGCGCCGAGCTCCGCGAGTGGTGCGCGGGCGCGCGCGGCTACCGCGCTCGCTTCGTCGACGTCGGTCCCTCCGATCCCGAGGTCGGCTCGCCGACGCAGATGGCGATCCTCGACCGGGAGAGTGAAACGTGAGCGAGCCGCGCACGATCACCGTCCCCGATCTCGCGCTCGTCGTCCTCGTCGGGGCGAGCGGAAGCGGCAAGTCCACGTTCGCTCGCCGTCACTTCAAGCCGACGGAGATCGTGAGCTCGGACGCTTGCCGCGGGATCGTCGGCGACGACGAGAACGACCAGACGGTCACGAAGGAAGCCTTCGAGCTCCTCCACACGATCGCCGAGAAGCGGCTGCGCCTCGGCCGGCTCACCGTCGTCGATGCCACGAGCGTCCGGCGAGAGGACCGGATCCAGCTCGTCCAGCTCGCGAAGCGCGTCCACGTGCTCCCGGTGGCGATCGTCCTCGAAGTGCCGCCGCGCGTCTGCCACGAGAGGAACCGCGGGCGCGCCGACCGCGACTTCGGGCCGCACGTCGTCTCGCAGCAATGCTCCGAGCTCCGCCGCGGTCTCAAGAGGATCAAGCAGGAAGGCTGGAGCCACGTCCACATCCTCGAAGGAGAGGAGATCGCGTCCGTCTCGGTGAAGCGCGTCCCTCTCTGGACGGACAAGCGAGGCGAAGTCGGGCCGTTCGACGTCATCGGTGACATTCACGGCTGCGCCGACGAGCTCGAGGAGCTCCTCGCGACGCTCGGCTATGTGCGCACGGAGGGCGTGTTCCGTCACGCCGGCGGCCGCCGCGTTGTCTTCGTGGGAGACCTCTGCGACCGCGGGCTGCGGATCGTCGACGCGATCACGATCGCCATGGACATGGTCGCCGCGGGGAGCGCCTTCTGCGTCCCCGGCAACCACGAGCACAAGCTCGCGCGCTTTCTCCAAGGGAAGAACGTCAAGGTCTCTCACGGGCTCGAGGCTTCGATCCGCGAGATCGAGTCGCTCCCCGAGGAGAAGCGCAAGCCGTTCGTCGCGCGCTTCCTCGCCTTCCTCGACGCGCTCGTCTCTCACCTCGTCTTCGACGGCGGGAAGCTCGTCGTCGCCCACGCGGGCATGAAGGAGGAGTTCATTGGCCGCGCCTCGTCGGAGATCCGCGCCTTCGCGCTCTACGGCGAGACGACGGGCGAGACCGACGAATACGGCCTTCCCGTGCGCGGCGACTGGGCCTCGTCCTACAAGGGGCGCGCGTCCGTCGTCTACGGGCACACTCCCACGCTCGAGCCCGAGTGGCTCAACAACACGATCAACATCGATCAGGGGTGTTGCTTCGGCGGGAAGCTCACGGCGCTCCGCTGGCCGGAGCGCGAGCTCGTGAGCGTCCCCGCTCGCCGCACGTACTATGAGCCCGCGAAGCCGTTCCTGAAACCCGAGGACCGTGCGCCGGACGCGCCGCCGCTCCAGTGGCAGCACGACGAGGTGCTCGATCTCGGGGACTTCATCGGGAAGCGGATCGTGTCGACGCCGCTCGAGCGGAGCGTCACGATCCGCGCCGAGCACGCCGCCGCCGCGCTCGAGGTTCTCTCGCGCTTCGCCGTCGATCCGCGCTGGCTCGTCTACCTGCCGCCGACCATGTCGCCTAGCGAGACGAGCGCGCGCGAGGGCTTCCTCGAGCATCCCGAGGAGGCGCTCGAGCTTCTCGACCTCCCAGCAATAACGCCGGTAGGCGTCGCGGAAGCGCCTCGCGGCGTCGCGACGGACACGGACCTTTTCGAGGCGCGCTCCGAGATCGAGCCCACGCGCGAGACCCTTCGCGAGGGCGTCCTCGACCTCGGGGAGGACGGCCTCGGCGGCGGCACCGACGGCGGCGTATTGCCTCCGGAGGAGCTCCTGTGCCTTCAGGCTCCACGGCATGATCTCGCAGTCGAGCGCCAGCCAACCCGTCTCCAGCTTCTCGAAGATCCCGGCGCGCGAGAGGGCTGCCGCGAGGCGTTCGAGGAG
>JACQDU010000232.1 GCA_016200955.1 bacterium | reverse complement strand
GAGCCCCGCGGACGCGGGGAAGCGGGGAAGGTGCCCTCGCTGCGGGGGGCCGATCCAGGCGCCTTCGCTCGAGGCCATCTCGCCGCCACGCGACGTCGGGCCGACGCGGGCCTCGCCTTGGGAGACGCCGCGGGCGAGGACCAGGGAGCGACTCTCCCCCACGGTCGCCGCCGGAGCCGACGTGGCACTCGAAGTCGAGCAAGCTCGCGCGGACCCGGCTCGAGCCTTCGGCCCCTTTCTCTTGCTGTCCGAGCTCGGGAAAGGCGGCATGGGCGTCGTCTATCGCGCCTGGAACGATCGCCTGCGCCGGGTCGTCGCCCTGAAGACCGTCATCAAGGAAGACGCCGACGAGGAGTCGGCTCTGCGCTTCCAGAGAGAGGCCGAGGCCGTCGCTCGCCTGCGCCACCCGGCCATCGTCTCGGTCTACGAGGCCGGGGAGATCTCGGGGAAGCAGTACCTCGCCATGGAGCTCGTCCCGGGAGCCTCTCTCGCCGCGCGTCTCCGCGGAGACGCGAAGCTCGCCCTCACGAAAGCGCTCGAGGCGCTGCGAGACGTCGCGCGAGCGATCCACTACGCGCACGAGCAAGGAGTGATCCACCGGGACCTGAAGCCCCAGAACATCATGATCGACAAAGAGGACCGGCCCCACGTCCTCGACTTCGGGCTTGCCCGGCTCTCGGATCGCTCGAAGCTCACGAAGACGGGCGCGACCATGGGGACGCCCGCTTACATGCCGCCCGAGCAGGCGGGAGCGACCGAGGCGGAGATCGACGAGCGGAGCGACGTCTACTCGCTGGGAGCGACGCTCTACCACGTCCTCACGGGCCGTCCTCCCTTCGAGGGGCAGAGCGAGGTCGCCGTGATCGCCGCTCTGCTCACGAAAGATCCGGTGCCTCCCGGGACGCTGAACCCTCGCGCGAAGGGCGACCTCGAGACGATCGCTCTCAAGTGCCTCGAGAAGGAGCGGGAGAAACGCTACGCGAGCGCCGAGGCGCTCGCGCGCGACCTCGAGGCTTACCTGGGAGGCGACCCGATCGCCGCGCGGCCGATCGGGAGCCTCGAGCGCCTCGTCCGCCGCGTCAGGAGGAACAAGCTCGCGACGGCCCTCGGAGCGCTCGCGGTCCTGGGCTCTCTCTCCGGCCTCGCCTTCGGCGCGCGCGCTCTCGAGGCGAGCCGGCAGCAAGAGGCCGAGGCCACGAAGGAACGCGAGCAGAAGGAGGAGCACCGGAAGACCGTCGTCGAGACGATCGCGAGGACGCGCAAGGAGGGATCGCGCTACCACGAGACCGCGGTCGAGACGCTCGTGCGCCTGGGAGAGCCGCAGACGGTCAGCTTGCTCTCGAAGGAGCTCGACCGGATCGCCTCCGAGCTCGGGAAGACCAAGGGGCCTTTGCCCGCGCTCGAGGCGGCGGGCGACCTCGAGCTCGCGGGAGTCGCGTGCGAGGCGCTCGGCATGATCGCTCTCTCGGAGGACGCCGTGCCGGCGCTCGGGCGCTACCTGGCCTCGGAGCAGGACGAGGGCCGCGCCGCCTTTGCCGCCGAGGCTCTCCTCAAGATCGCGCGCGAGCGGAAGGACGCGCGGGCGACGGCCCTCGTCGAAGCGGCGCGCGACGGGCGCTTCGGGTGGAACACGCTCTTCTGGAAGCGGGCTCGCCACCTCTACCCCGAGGCGCCGAGCGCTCCCTCTCGTGACCCCAGGACGCCCGCGGAATGGCACGACCGCGGGCTCCTGCGGCGGGAGAAGGGCGACCTCGAAGGCGCGATCTCGGACTTCACGAGGGCGCTCGAGCTCGACCCGCGCTCCGCCTCGGTCTGGAGCAACCGCGCGAATACGCGAGCGGCGAAGCGCGACCTGGAAGGCGCGATCGCGGACTACGGGAAGGCGATCGAGATCGATCCGAGCTTCGCCACCGCCTGGAACAACCGCGGAGGCGCGCGACAGAAGAAGCGCGACCTCGAAGGCGCGATCTCGGACTACGGGAAGGCGCTCGAGCTCGATCCTCGCGATCCATCGGCCTGGAGCAACCGCGGGGGAGCGAGGCAGGTCGCGGGCGACCTCGAAGGCGCGATCTCGGACCTCACCCGCGCCATCGAGATCGACCCTCGCCGCGCCGTGGCCTGGAGCAACCGCGGGGCCACGAAACAGAAGAAAGGCGACTTCCAGGGCGCGTTCTCGGATTACGAGAAGGCACTCGAGCTCGACCCGCACCTCGCCATGGCCTGGCGCAACCGCGGGAGCGCGCGCCATGGGAAAGGCGACCTCGAAGGCGCGATCTCCGACTACACCAGGGCGCTCGATGTCGATCCGGGCGACGCCGAGGCATGGACCGCGCGAGGGAACGCGCGTAAGGCGAAGGGCGATCTCGAAGGCGCGATCTCGGACTTCGGGAAGGCGCTCGAGCTCGACCCGCGCCTCGCCGCGGCCTGGTACAACCGCGGGAACGCGCGGTGGGCGAAGGGCGACG
>JACQDU010000231.1 GCA_016200955.1 bacterium | reverse complement strand
GCGCTTGTTCCACTGGAGGACGAGAGGGAGCGTGCGGATGTCGAGGCCCTGCTCCTTCAGGTTGTCGTCCAGGTTCTGCAAGCTCTCGAGGTTCTCGTCCATCTTGTCGGGCTGCGAGTCGGCGACGAAGACGACGCCGTCCGCTCCCTGGAGGACGAGCTTCCGGGTCGCGTTGTAGTAGACCTGGCCCGGAACCGTGTAGAGCTGGAATTTCGTGTTCATGCCGCCGACCTTGCCCAGCTCGAGCGGCATGTAGTCGAAGAAGAGCGTTCGGTCGCCTTCGGTCGCGATCGAGGTGAGCTCGCCCTTCTTCGAGGCCGGGGCCTTCTTGTGCACGACTTCGAGATTCGTCGTCTTCCCCGAGAGCCCTGGCCCGTAGTAGACGAGCTTGCAGTTGATCTCGCGTTTCGCGAAGTTGATTTGAACCACTCTTTGCTCCAGCGCCCGCCGCCATCCCGTGTGGCGATCGGGTCATTTTATGCCGCGAAGCCTACCCCAGCCCGCGGAAGTTCGCCCGCGCCCCCCGCGCCGCGGAGGGCACCGTGTCTTAGACCTTCTTCGGTCGTATTCGTCTCGCCGCCGAGTCCACCTCGATGAGCAGCTGCCCGAGCTTCATCTCCATCTTCGTGATGACGACCAGGTAACCCACGTCGAGGTCCACGAACACCATGCGCCCGTGAGCGCTCGTGACCGTGAACCTCTCGAACATGCCCTTGTCGAGCGTGCCCAGGGACCTCGCCCCGACCTGGATCATGTGCGACGAGACCGCCGCGACCGTGTCCTTGTCGAGGTCCGGGCCCAGGGCCTCGGAGACGACGACCCCCTCTTTCGTGACGACCATGCTGCCCTTGATTCCGGCAACCTGGTTCAGGTGATCGAGGATCTCCTGCACGACGACTCCTTCAGCGGCTAAACCTTACGGCGAAACACCGCGGCGTCTTTCCCTGGATCAGACGTAGAGATCGTGCTCGATGAAGCGGAAAACGTCGGCTTGCATCTTATCTTTCTTGGACATGCTCTTGCAAAGGAGCCCCAGGCGCAGGCGGTCGACCATGACCATGTAAGTGAACCCGCCGGGCGACTCGAAGAACCCCTTCTCGAACGTCGAGATGTCCATACGGAGGCAGCAGTCCACGGCCGCGTCGAAGATCTCCTGGAGCGCGTCCGCGAACTTCTTGTTGTCGTCGGGGCCGCCCGGGTAAGCGGCGAGCACCTCACCCGACGGGCCCAGGACGATCGCGCGCTGGAAGCCCTCGATCCGCTCGAGCGTGCGCAGCTTGCGCGCGAGGTGATCGGGGTTCCGCATGTAACGCTGGCCGAGCTGGCCCATCTGCCCCACGGCCCTCTGACCGCTGTGCTGCGCGGCGCGGCGCTCGAACTCCTGGAGGATCTCCTTGAGCGTCTTCGCCTTCGAGGGCTTCATGCGCTGGACGACGTCCAGGAGCTTGAGCGCGTTCGCGTCGTCGGGCGCGAACGCGAGGATCGAGTTGATCTTCTCGATCGACAGGTCGCGCGCCCCGACGGCCTGGTAGATCTCCGCGAGCTGATAGAGGAGCCGGTAGTTCTCGTGGTTGAGATCGGCAGCTCTCTCGAAGAGTTCGATGGCGACGAGGCCGTCCGAGGCTCGCAGGTCCCGCTGGAACCTCTCGTAGCGAATGTCGCCGAGGACGATGTAATTCCCTTCGAAGTCGGGATAGAGATCGACGCCCTTTCGCGCGAGATCAATGGCTTGATCGTAGTCCCGCATCTCCTTGTAGAGACATGCGAGACGATAATAAGCCTTGGGCGAGGGCTGGGTCTTGACTTCGTGGCGGTAAGCTTTCAGGTCGTCATCGCATTTGACGCGGATGAGATGCTTGTAAGCGTCGAGCAAGCTCTCGGATGCGGGGAACTCCTTGAGCCCCTTCTCCGCCTCCTCGAGCGAGGCGTCGAGGGCCTTGAGCTCGATGCACTTCTCGACGAACTGCGCGACCGCGTAAGGGGAACGGGCGCGCATCATGTCCGCGCGGGCGGACTCGATGGCACGAGAGGTTTTCCAGTCGCCGAAAAGACCCATCCTGGAGACGACGCCTCCCCCTGCTCCTGCGGCCCGCCGGTCCCGTGCCGACAGCTTCAAAAAGGACGGTGAGTTACGGCCGAATCCCGTGAAAAACTCTAGCAGCGGCCGAGGTGGCGTGTCAAGGCGAGCGGCATCCCCCTTTCCCCCGGCCGATCGCTAAGATTCCCCGACGGGAGACGAGCCGTCCCATGAAGATCCAGCGAGCGCTCCTCTCGGTCGCGGACAAGACCGGCCTCGTCGAGCTGGCGAGGGCGCTCGCGGCCGCGGGAGTCGAGGTCCTCTCGACCGGGGGGACCGCGCAAGCCTTGAGGGACGCGGGCCTCCGGGTGACCGACGTGAGCGCCGAGACCGGGCACCCCGAGATCCTGGGAGGGCGCTTGAAGACGCTCCACCCGAAAATTCACGGGGGGATCCTCGCGCGCCGGAGTCTCCCCCGGGACCTCTCCGACCTCGAGGCCCACGGGATTCGGCCGATCGACCTCGTCGTCGTGAACCTTTACGAGTTCGAGGCGGCCGCTTCCCGCGAGGGGATCTCGCTCGAGGCCCTCATCGAGGAGATCGACATCGGAGGAGTCGCCCTCGGCGCGCGCTTCCTCGATGCCTTCCTGAGAGGCAAGGGAGAGATCCAAAGAGAGCTCCGCGCCGAGCTCGCGGTCCTCGCGTTCGAGCGCACGGCGGCCTACGACCGGGCGATCGCGGCGGCGCTCTCGTCGCGCGGCCTCGTCCCCCCGTCGCGACCCTCCACGGAAGAACTGCCCGAGCGCCTCGAGATCGAGTCCGAGCGGGTCGCTCTCCTCCGCTACGGCGAGAACCCGCACCAGCGGGGGGCTTTCTACCGCGATCCGCTCGGTGCTCCCGGCGTCGCGAGCGCGCGCGTCCTTTCCGAGGGAAAGGCTCTCTCCTACAACAACATCCTCGACCTCGACGCGGCGCTCGGCGTGGCGCGCGACCTCGAGGGGCCGGGGGTCGCCGTCGTGAAGCACGCCGGGCCCTGCGGCGCGGCCGAGGACCAGGACCTCGCCCGGGCTCTCGAAGCGGCCTGGGAGGGCGATCCGCTCTCGGCCTTCGGGAGCGTGCTC
>JACQDU010000230.1 GCA_016200955.1 bacterium | reverse complement strand
GCGACGAGAGCGTCGACGCCGTGACGCTCGGCGAGCTTCGCGAACTTCCTCAGGCACGCGAGGCCCGCCTCGATGCGATCGGGCGCGAGCGCCCCGCGCACGGGAGCGGTCTCGGCGCTCTCGAGGGCGCCCGAGGCGAGGCGGACCATCTCCTTCGCGCGGTCGATGACCTCGATCCGGCCGTCGTCGTGGCGGCGGACGACGACCATGTGGATCGAGTTCGACCCCACGTCGATCGCGGCCAGCTTCATGAGCCTCCGTCCAATCCGGCGAGCTCGCCCGTGTAGAGGTCGTAGGGTCTCCGCGACTCCGCTCCCGGAACGCCGCGGCGCCTTCCCGCGAACGCGATCCGGAGGCCGCCCCGGCGCGTCGTGCGCACGGCGGGCTGCTTCGCGTCGAGGAAAGCGCTCTTGTCCGAGCCTCTCTGGAGGGAGACCTCGTCGCCGTCGACGGCGTGAACGGCGCAGAGCTCCTGCGAGCCGTCCGGGCTCTCTCGATGGAAGATCACGATCTCGGCGTTCGCGAAGCACGGGTGCTTGTCGAAGGCGGGAGCATCCGTGATGCGCATGAGGGCGCCTGTCGCCACGTTGAGCAGGAACAGGCTCGACTGCGTCGCGTGCTCTCCCAGGTACCGATGGAAGGCGAGGAGAGACCCGTCGGGAGAGAAAGCCGGGTGAGCGTCGTTCGTGCCGGGCTCGTCCGTGAGCTGCCGCCTCTCACCCGACTCGATGTCGAGCAGCCAGATGTGCACGCTCGGAGGAGACGCGCTCCCGTCGGAGCGGTCGTCCGACGTGAAGGCCACGAAGCGCCCGTCGGGAGAGAAGGCCGCGTGCCCCGCGCCGCCGCGCCTCCCGCGCACGAGGAGCTGGGGGTCGTTCCCGAGCTGCGGGAGGTCCTGGATCAGGATGCACGGCGCCGCGTCGAGCGGGAGAGCGTCGAACGCGAGCCGCCGCCCATCCGGAGCCCAGCGAGGCCGCGTCGCTCGCGGCCCCTTCGGCGCGACCGCGTCCACGAAGCGGCCCTTCCGGTCCACGAGGTAGATCCCGCGCGCGTCCACGGAGCCCGCCGAGAACGCGAGCGTGCGCCCGTCCGGGCTCCAGGCCGGGTGCTCGTGATCGGTCGTTCCGGCGGTCAGCCGCCGCGTGCGCCGGAGGCGGAGCTTCTCGAAGCGAGACACTCTCCCTGTCTCGTCCTCCCGCTCAAGAGTCTAGACGAGGGGTGCGACGCCTGGCGGCGGACGCTCCCGAGCTTTCCAGGAAGACGGCGTCAAGGAGAGTTGAACGCGCGGCCGATCGGCCTCTCACCGCGGCTCGCGACCGCTCTCCGTTCAGCGGACGATGGAAGGCGGCTTGTTCTCGCCCTCCTCGGGAGGAGCGGCCGGAGCACGGCCGAGCGGAGTCCCCGTCCCCGGAGGAGGCGGCGTGGCGATCGGAGACGGCGCCGGCGGCGGGCCCTGCGCGGCGGCCGCCTGCTGCGCGGACGTGTAAGCGGAGGCATGCCTCTGCTCCCGGATCGGAGGAGGAGGGTCTGCCGTCTTGTGCTGCTCCCGCGGCTGGGATAGCTCCGGCGCCTCGAGCACGGGCGAGGGAGGCGGCGAGAGCGTCTCCGACGCGCAGCCCGAGAGCGCCATCGCGAGGGCCAGGACGAGAGAAACGGCCGCGACTCTCATCTTAATGCTCGCTCCCCATCTTCTGGATCTCCGCCTCGAGCACCTTCCTCGACGCGGCGTCGATCTCGGCGTGAAGGCTCTTTCCGTGAGCGTCCATGGTCACGACGGCGGGGAAGTCCTCGACCTCGATCTCCCAGAAAGCCTCGGGGACTCCCAGCTCCTCGAGCATGTGGACGTTCGTGACCTCCTTCACGCGGAGGGCGAGGATCTGCGCGAGCCCGCCGATCGCGTGGAGGTAGACGGCCCCGTACTGCTTCAGGGCCTCGAGCGTCTTCTTGCCCATGCCGCCCTTGCCGATGACTCCGCGGACCTGGTAGTCGCGGATCACGTCGGCCTCGTAAGGCTCCTCGCGGATGCTCGTCGTCGGCCCGGCCGCCACGAACTCCCACTTCCCGTCGGGTTGCTTACGGACGACGGGGCCGCAGTGATAGATCATGCGGTCCTTGAGGATCGGCCTTAGCCACTCGGGTTTCTTCGTGATCATGACGTGGTGGGCCGCGTCGCGCGCCGTCACGAGAGGTCCCGAGAGGAGAACCTCGTCCCCCGCGTGGAGCTCGCGGATCGCTTCGGCCGTGACGGGCAACGTGATCTTCTTCGCCATGTCTCCGATCTCAGGGGGCGACGAAGGTCGCCCCACGCAAGACTCAGGGGGCGGGGGCGACGAAGGTCGCCCCACGCAGACTCAGGGGCCGG
>JACQDU010000244.1 GCA_016200955.1 bacterium | reverse complement strand
GCCGCGGAATGCGGGGGGGCGCGCGCAGCGCCCATCAGGTGCGCAAATGAGCGACCCGGACGAGGACGAGGAGGTGAGCGGCGCTCCCTCGCTCGAGCGCTCCCGCGCTCCGGTGCCGGAGGAGCTCGTGCGCGCCTACGCGACGACCGAGATCCCCGCGATCTCGGCGACGGCTCGCTTCGTCCCCGAGGATTTCGTGGTGGAAGAAGTCCCGCTCTACGAGGCCTCGGGTGAGGGAGAGCACGCGTACGCTCTCATCGAGAAGCGCGGGATCCCGACCCCGGAGGCGATCCGCCGGCTCTCTCGCGCGCTCTCGGTGCCCGCGCGCGAGATCGGCTACGCCGGGCTCAAGGACGCGCGCGCCGTGACGCGGCAGACGCTCTCTTTCCCCAAGAGAGCCGCCTTGGACCTCGCTTCGTGGAAGGACGACGCGCTCGCCGTCCTGTCGGTCAAGCTGCACGGGAACAAGCTCAAGGTCGGGCACCTCCGAGGAAACCGTTTCTCGCTCAAGCTGCGTCGTGTGAGCGAAGACGACGAGGCGCGCGCGAGGGACGTGCTGGCGCGCCTCGCGCGGGGAGCGCCGAATTACTTCGGCTTGCAGCGATTCGGCCTGCGCCGGAACTCGCATCGCCTCGGCCTCGCTCTCGTGACAGAGGACGCCGTGGCCTTTCTGAAGGAGCTCCTCGCCTCTCCTTCTCCCGACGAGTCGCCTCGCCTCCGCTCCGCTCGAGAGGCGTTCGAGCGCGGCGATCTCCGCGCCGCTCGCGAGGGCTTCCCTCCCTCCTTCGAGGCGGAGCGGATCGCCCTCTCGTCGCTCGAGCGCTCTCCCGAGGACTCGGCGCGCGCCGTCAGAGCGATCCCGATCAAGTGGCGCCGTCTCTACGCGAGCGCGCTCCAGAGTCTCCTGTTCAACCGCTACCTCACGCGGAGGCTCGATCGGATGGGCCGCCTCGAGGCAGGGGAGATCGCCTTCCTGCACCGAAACGGCGCCGCCTTCGTCGTCCGCGACGCTCCGGTCGAGCAAGCCCGCGCGGACGCTCTCGAGATCTCGCCCTCGGGCCCGATCTTCGGCGCTCTGCGTCTCGGGTTCTTCTTGCCCAGGGGGTGCTACGCCACGACCGTCCTCGAGGAGCTCACGAAGAGGCCGGTCGACTGACAGTGGTCCGTGCCGTCACACTCATTTCGCGTCAGGCCCGAGCTCAGCCTCGCGTCTCTTCCTGAGAAGCTCGAGGAGCACGCGGTAGTTGTCCACCTTCCCGAGATCCACGGCCGCCCACGGGAGCGTCTTGTCTCGCTTTCGCACGACGAGCGACCCGTTGACGACCGAATCGCCCGAGATGTGAACGTGGTCCAGCTCCTCCCAGGGGAGAAGCGCTCCTCCCTTCGAGATCCCGAGCATGTTCACCGAGAGAGGCCCGAAGGCGACCGCGTCGCCCGCGCGGTAATCGGCGATCGCGATCGGCAGCAACGTCTCGACGACCTTCTGCTCGAGCACCGCGAGGAGGCCCCAGATGTCCGAGAGGCCGTGCGTGAGCATCATCTTCTCGCCCGACCTCGAGGTGAGCGTGTGCTCGTGCATGATCGGGCGGTAAGGGCCGTCGGTCGGGCCGTCTCTCTGCGTCACGCGGCTCCGCAAGCTCGCGACCTCGTCCCAGGTGATGCGACGCGTTCGAAAGCGCTCCTGGTAGACGATCCCTTTCAGGAAGACGAGGACGCGGGAGCCGCTCCTCCGGTACGCGGTGGTCCAGAAGACGATCGGAAGGCCGAGGCAGACGAAGCCCATGATGACGAGGCCCGTGTACTCGACGGCTCCCCACCTCGCGGGGTCCTCGCGCGAGGCGAGGACCGCGATCACGGGGAGCGGCAGGAGGAAGAAGAAGCCGGAGACGACGAGGCCCGTCGTCGCTTGCCACGCGTGCTCGCTCGTCTGCGGGCCGAGGTCCAGGTCCACGAGGAGCGTCCTACGTGAGCATCTTCCGGTGCTTCGCCTTGTTCGACTGCGCGGCGATCCCGGCTTCCTCGTCGCGGCGCTTCTTGCGCTCCTGGTAGATCTCGTAGCCGCCCTCGGAGAACAGCACCTTCCCGTCGCCCTCGAACGCGATGATGTGAGTCGCGACGCGGTTCAGGAAGTAGCGGTCGTGCGTGATCACGATCGCGCAGCCCGGGAAGCTCGCGAGAGCCTCCTCGAGCACGCGGAGCGTCTGGAGGTCGAGGTCGTTCGTGGGCTCGTCGAGGATGATGACGTTCCCGCCCTTGCGGAGCAGCTTCGCGAGCTGGACCCGGTTCCTCTCGCCGCCCGAGAGGTCGCCCACGCGCGTCTGCTGGATCGACCCCGTGAACAGGAAGCGCGCCAGGTAATGGCGCACGTGGAGCGTCCGCTTCTCGACGCCTCCCGGGCCGCCGGCGGTCATGGTCAGGAAGTCGGCGCCGTCCGCGACCTCCTCGTAGACGGTCTTCTCGGGGTTCAGCGTGTCGCGCCCCTGGTCGACGTAGCAGAAGATCGTGTTCTTCCCGACGGTGATCGTGCCCAGGTCGGGCTTCTCGACTCCCAGGATGAGCTTCGCGAGGGTCGTCTTCCCCGCTCCGTTGGGACCCGTGACGCCTATGATCCCGCCCGGCGGCAGCTCGAACGTGAGGCCGTCGATCAGGGTCTTCCCGCCGAAACCTTTCTTGACGTTCTCGAAGACGACGACCTTGTTGGGCAAGCGAGGACCCGAGGGCAAGCGCAGCTCCACGTCGCCCCGCACCATGTCTTCCTGCGAGCGCTCGTGCTCTTCCAGGAGACGCTCGTAGTCCTTGATCCGGGCCTTGGACTTCACGCGGCGGGCGGCGGGCGTCTGGCGGATCCACTCGAGCTCGCGCCGCAGGTGAGCCTCGCGGTTGTCGTCGGTCCTCTTCTGGATCTCGGCGAGCTTCTGCTTCTGCTCGAGGTAGTCGGAGTAGTTGCCCTTGTAGGAGAAGATCAGGCCGCGGTCGATCTCGAGCATGCGGTTCGCGACGCGGTCGAGGAAGTAACGGTCGTGCGTCACGAGGATGTAGCTCCCCGTGTAGCCCGCGAGGAAGGTCTCGAGCCACTCGATCGTGTCGGCGTCGAGGTGGTTCGTGGGCTCGTCGAGGATCAGGAGGTCCGGGTGGTTCATGAGGACCTTGCAGAGCGAGACGCGGCGGCGCTCTCCCCCCGAGAGCGTCACGACGTCGCGGTCGGGCGGCGGCGTGCGCAGGGCCTCCATGGCGACCTCGAGCTTCCGGTCCACCTCCCAGGCGTCCTGGGAGTCGAGCTCGGCCTGGACGCTCGACTGCTCGTCGAGGAGCTCCTGCATCTTCTCGGCGTCCGCCTCCGTGCCGAGCGCCTCGTTGATCTCGTCGTAGCGCTTGAGGAGAGCGTGCACGTGAGCGACGCCTTCCTCGATGTTCTCGCGGACCGTCTTCTTCGGGTCGAGCTGCGGCTCCTGCCCGACGATCCCGATCGTCAGGTCCTTCGACGGAACGGCGACTCCCTCGAACTCCGTGTCCTCTCCCGCGAGGATCTTCATGAGAGTCGACTTGCCCGAGCCGTTGACTCCTATGATCCCGACGCGGTCACCCGGATAGAGGCTGAACGTGAGGCCCTTCAGGACCTCGCGGTCGCCGAAGCGGCGGCGGAGCTCGTTGATCGTGAAGATCGGCTGCCCCGGCTTCAGGTGAGCGGAGAGCCTACCCGAGCCGGGCGCGGGTCAAAGTGAGAAAGCTCACCAAATCGCTCGCCGGCGCGCACGCGCGGTCCTCTCGCGGGTCCTGGATCGAGCTCACCTGCCGAGCCCGCGCGGGAAGGCGAGCCCGATGCCCTGGAATCGCTCGCGCCACCACTTCTCCCATGCGGGGCGGCCGACGATGACCTCCTCCTCCTTCAAGTAACGGGAGAGGGCCTTGTCGGCAGCCTCGTGCACGCCCGCATCCGGGTCGGTGAGCGCCACGATCCAGCGGGAGGTCGACGCAGCCGCGTCTCCCGTGGCCTCGAGCGCCTCGAGAGCCGCGAGGCGTTCGCCCGGGAGCCGGTGCTCGTCGAAGGCGACGATGTCGACCTCCGCGAGCGCGCTCCGGTCGCCGAACTCCACGAGAGCGAGGGCCGCGGCGAAGCGGAGCTTCTCGTCGTTCTCGTCGAGGAGGCGCCTCACGGCGAAGCGCGCGGAGTCGAAGCGCCCGCGTCCGATCGCCCGCGCCGCCGCCGCGCGCACGAGCGCCGAGGGATCCGCGAGAGAGCGCGCGAGGGGCTCGGCCGCTCCCGCGCCGCCGATCCGGCCGAGCGCCCACGCGGCATCGGCCTTCGCGAGCGCATCGGTCTCGGTCTCGAGGAGGTGAGCGATCTTCTCCCGCACATTCACGTCGCGGAGCATGCCCAGGTTCCTCACGGCCTCGCGGCGGGCGGCCAGGTCGCTCCTCTCGAGCGTCCTCTCGAGCGGCTCCGCGAGGAGCTTCAGGTCGTAAGGGAGCGGCAAGGAGACCGAGCTGTTGGCCCCTCCCTGCCACCAGGCGACCCAGCGCTCCTCGCTCGTCCCCTCGACGGGGATCGGCGCCGTCGCGTACGCCGCGAGCGCGCTCTCCGCGAGCTTCTGGGTGGCGCGCTCGCTCTCCTGCGCCCCGAGGGCGACGAGGAGGAGCGGGATCACGTGGCCGTCCTTGAACGTCGCGAGGCGCTCGACGGCGGCGCGGCGCCTCGCGGCGTTCCCGCGAACGATCCCCCGCGCGGCGAGGTAGACCGTCAAGCTCCGGGGCTCCGCGTTCGCGAGAGCGCTCTGCGCCATCTCGCGCAGCTTCGGGAGAGCGGGAGAAGGCGGCTCGAGCCCGACCGCGGCGGTGAGCTCGGCGACAGCCGCTTCCCCGACTCTCCCCGAGCGGCCCGCGAGGACCGCCTCGAGCGAGAGCGCTCCCGGGAGACACGTCGAGGCCGCGGCATCGAGCACGCGGAGGACGGTCGCGTCGTCCGTGCCGGCGAGAGCTTCTCCCAGGGCCGTCCCTCCCGCGGGCAAGGCAAGGCGACGTTCGAGGACCTCGCGGTCGACGCGCGGCTCTCCTCCCCCCGGCGGCCGGACGAGGACGCCCGCGAGGTCGCGCGCGCCGCCGCGCGTCGCGAGGAAGTAGATGCCGAAGCCGAGGATCGCGAGAGCCGCGATCCCGCAGAGCACGTTGAAGGTCTGGAGCCAGGGAGGGAACCGCCGCGTCCTGAGGCCGGCGACACGCCAGGGTTTCATGCCTCGCGCTCCCGCGGCCCGGCCGTGCGACGGACCGCGTCCACCACGGCGCGCGTGGGGCCCTGGATCAGGGGGACGTGAGGCAGGCTCTCGAGGAAAGCGCGGCCGTAGGCCTTCCGCACGATCCTCCGGTCGAGGACGACGACGGCTCCCCGGTCGCTGCGCGTTCGGATGAGACGACCGAACCCTTGCTTGAGCTTGAGCACCGCTCGCGGGAGCATGAGCTCGAGGAAGGGATCGCCGCCGCGAGCGCGGATCGCCTCGGCCCTCGCTTCCTCGATCGGCTCGGTCGGCACGCGGAAGGGGAGCTTCGCGATGACGACGAGCACGAGCCCGTCTCCGGGCACGTCGACGCCCTCCCAGAAGGAATCGGTCCCGAACAGCACGGCCCGCGGCGTCCTCTTGAAGCGCTCGAGGAGAGCGCGACGCCCGCTCTCGCCCTGCTTCATGGGCGCGAGGCCCGCCGCCTCGAGCGAGGACGCGAGGCGCGCGTGCACTGCTTCGAGCGAGCGGTAGCTCGTGAAGAGGACGAACGCGCCGCCGTCGGTCGCTCGCACGGCTTCCAGGACGACGCGCGCCGTGGCCTCGTCGAACGACGGGTCGTTCGGCTCGGGCAAATCGAGCGGGACGCCCAGGCGCGCTTGCCGCGAGAAGTCGAAGGGAGAGGCCACGCGCTTCCGGATGACTCGCGCCGGGTCGATCTCGTGGAGACCGAGACCTCGCTCGACGAAGGCGAAGTCGTCCTTCACCGTGAGCGTCGCGGAGGAGAAGACGACCGTGCGCGCGCGGTCGAGAAGCGCCGCGCGAAGGACCGGCGCCACGTCGAGGGGAGCCGCATGGAGCTCGCATCGCTCCTCGCCCCGGCGGTCGCGC
>JACQDU010000243.1 GCA_016200955.1 bacterium | reverse complement strand
TCCACTGCGAGCTCTGGCTCACGGCGACGCCCGGAGCTCAGCCCGGCCAGGAGTACCTCGGGGCCTTCCGCGGCTTCTTCGAGTCGGTGGACATGGGCGGCATGAAGGCGACGATCGAGTTCGTCCGCGGCTCCGGTGCGGCGGAGACGTACGGCTGCCGCCGGGGCGACGACGAGCTCGTCGTCTACCTCAAGGGAGGAGACTTCTCCCGCATGCTCGACTTGAAGCTCGCGGACGGGAGCTACGACGTGCGCGTCGTGGACCCCGCGACGAACGCGACGCTCTCGACCTCGACGATCTCGGGGGGAGACACGTCCGTCTCGCTCTCGGGTGCTTGGGGCGACGGGGGGGTTCACGTGAAGAAGCACTGAGCGCCGCGCTGCCTCGTCAGCTCTCGTCAGCTCAAGGTCGCGGGAGCCCTCGAGGAGACTCGAGGGCTCCCGTCGTCTCCGGGGCCTCGCTCCTGGGTCGGCTCCATGGTAGAGGACGTGCTCGGACGAGAGAGCTCACGTGAGCGAGCCGATCGAGGAGCCCGTCCTCCGTGGCCAACGATTGCCCCGGGAGACGCCGCGCGAGATCCGGATGGCGTTCCGGGTCGCGGGCGGCCTCCTCCTCTGGGCCGTCGTCGCGGCCGGCCTCATCGCCCTCGGGGTCGTGTGCTGCTCCTCGAGCGTGAAGTCGTTCGACGGGATCACGTGCCTCGTCCTGTTCGGCGGCTTCGGCCTCCTCTTCCTCGTCTCGCTGGTCATCGTCTGCTCGGGGATCCCTCGCGAGAGACGTCTTCTCCGCGAGGGGCTGATCGCGATCGGCCGGGTGAGCGACGATCGCCGGAGCTGCGCCTTCCGCGACGCCGAGGGACGGGAGCACACCGTACCCGCGTCGAATCATCTCCCGAAGAACGTCGGGCCGGGCATGTTCATGCCGGTCGTTTACGATCCGTCGCGCCCCGAGAAAGGGCTGGTCGTCTGCGCGGCTTACTCGGAGATCGTCCCGCTCGGCCCGGCCGATCACGCGGGTCCTCCTCTCCCGAAGATCGCGCCCTCGTGGGGCGGGCGGCCGATCCCGCTCGAGACGCCGCGGCGCGTGCGCTGGACCAAGGGCGGGATCGCGGCGCGCGCGTTCATCGTTCTCCTCGGAGCGGGCTTCCTGGCGCTCGCGATCTACGGCGCGATCGACGGCTCGAGCACGGGCGACAAGGGCGAGATCGTGTGCGCGGGAATCATCGCGGTCCTGGGAGGTCTCTGCTTCTGGATGGTCTTCTTCCTCTCCCTGCGCGTGCACGCGCTCCTGACGCGCGGCAGCGCGGCGATGGCCCACGTGCTCTCCAACACCGAGGTCCACACCCACGGTGCGACCGTCCGCACCGTGACGTATGCCTTCGAGGACGACTCGGGCCGGCGATGGGAGGGAGAGACGACCGACGCTTCCCGGTCGCTCTCTCCCGGAGACGTCGTCCCGGTCTTCTACGCGCCCGAGAATCCCAAGAGGAGCGTCCTCCTCCCGGCGATCACGGGCATCGAGCTTCTCCGGGACGGCTGAGAGAGCCTCTCGCCCCTCACTTGAGGACGCCGAGCTTCTTCCCGACGCGCGTGAAGGCCTCGATCGCCCGGTCGATCTGCTCGGGCTCGTGCGCGGCCGAGATCTGGACGCGGATGCGGGCCTGTCCCTTCGGGACGACGGGGAAGGAGAAGCCGACGACGTAGACTCCTTCGCCGAGCATGTCGGCCGCCATGGTCTGCGCGAGCCGCGCGTCGCCGAGCATGAGCGGGACGATCGGGTGAACGCCCGGCCGGATCTGGAAGCCCGCGGCGGTCATCTTCTCCCGGAAGCGACGCGTGTTCGCCTCGAGGCGGTCGCGGAGCTCCGTCGTCTTGGTGAGGAGGTCAAGGCACGCGATCGATGCCGCCACGAGAGACGGCGGGAGAGTGTTCGAGAAGAGGTAAGGCCGGCTCCTCTGGCGGAGCATGTCGATCACTTTCCGCGAGCCGCACGTGAAGCCGCCCGAGGCTCCTCCGAGGGCTTTCCCGAGAGTCGAGGTGACGATGTCGACGCGGCCCATGACTCCCGCGTGCTCGAACGAGCCTCGCCCGGTCTTCCCGAAGAAGCCGGTCGCGTGGCTGTCGTCCACCATGACGACCGCGTCATGCCGATCCGCGAGGTCGCAGATCGTCTTCAGGTCGGCGACGTCGCCGTCCATCGAGAAGACCCCGTCGGTCGCGATGAGGCGAGTGCGCTTGCCCTGGCTCGCCTTCAGGTGAGTCTCGAGCTCGCCCAGGTCGCCGTGAGCCCAGCGCAGGCGCTCGGCCTTGCAGAGCCGGATCCCGTCGATGATGGAGGCGTGGTTGAGCGAGTCGCTGATGATGGCGTCTTCCTCGCCGAGGATCGTCTCGAAGAGGCCGCCGTTCGCGTCGAAGCAGCTCGTGTAGAGGATCGCCTCCTCGAAGCCGAGGAACTTCGCGATCCGGGCCTCGAGGTCCTTGTGGCGGTCCTGCGTCCCGCAGATGAATCTCACCGAGGAGAGACCGAGCCCGCGCTCGTCCAGGCCGCGCTTCGAGGCTTCGATGAGCTTCGGGTCGTTCGCGAGCCCGAGGTAGTTGTTCGCGCAGAAGTTCAGGACCTCGCCCTGGGCGACCTTGATCCTCGCTCCCTGGGCCGAGAGGAGGCGGCGCTCCTCCTTCCAGAGGCCGGCCTCCTTGATCGCGTCCAGCTCTCCTTGGATGCGTTGCTCGAAGCGGGCCGCGGACGTGGTCATGGCTCTCCCTCTCGTCGGGGCGGGATTCTACCGCGGCGTTCGGGCGTTGCGCGGTCGGGGCTCGAGGCGTAATTTCCAGCTCATGCGAAGAAAACCGGTCGTCCTCATCACGGGAGCCTCGGGCGAGATGGGCCACGGCCTCATCGAGCGCCTGAGCGAGCGAGGAGGGAGCCTCGACATCCTCGCGCTGGATATCCGCGAGCTCTCGCCCGAGCTCAAGGCGAGGTGCGCTCACACGCTCGTGGGAGCCACCCTCGACCAGTTCCTCCTCGGGAGGCTCGTGAGCGAGTTCGAGAGCCACGCCGTCTTCCACCTCGCGGCGCTCCTCTCGACCCGATCGGAGTTCACTCCCGAGACGGCTCACCAGGTGAACGTGGGCGGCACGCTCAACCTTCTCAAGCTCGCGGTCGAGCAGTCTCGCTGGCACGGTCAGCGGGTGAAGTTCATGTTCCCGAGCACGATCGCGATCTACGGGATCCCCGACCTCGCGACGAAGCAGCGAGCGGGCCGCGTGAACGAGGACCAGTTCCTGACGCCCGCGACCATGTACGGCGCGAACAAGCTCTACTGCGAGCACCTCGGCCGCTATTACTCGCGCCACTACCGCCAGCTCGCCGTCGAGAAGGAGAGGGCCGGGATCGACTTCCGCTCGATCCGCTTCCCCGGCCTCATCTCGGCCTTCACCGTCCCGAGCGGAGGGACGAGCGACTACGCGCCCGAGATGATCCACGCCGCCGCGCAGGACCAGCCTTACGCGTGCTTCGTGAGAGAAGACGCGAGGATCCCGTTCATGGCCATGCCCGACGGGATCGACGCGCTCCTGCGGCTCATGGACGCCGCTCCCGAGGCGCTCACGCGAGTCGTCTACAACATCGGCGCCTTCAACCCGAGCGCGGGCGAGATCGCCGAGCTCACGCGGAAGGCTTTCCCGGGAGCCATGATCTCCTTCCAGCCCGATCTCAAGCGCCAGGGGATCGTCGACAGCTGGCCCGCCGACGTGGACGACTCCGCCGCTCGGCGCGACTGGGGATGGAAGCCGGCGCACGATCTCGGGACGACGTTTCACGAGTATCTCGTGCCGAACATCCGACAGCGCTACGCGCGAGCGTGAGTTCGGGTACGGACGTCTCGCGGAGCCGAGTCGCTCGATTCGTCGGCTCGCCCGGGCCCATCCTCCGCTGCCTGTCCCGCCGGAGTGCAGGCTGCGCGAGGTGAGGGAGTGGCGCCCGCACGGTTCGCGACCTAGAATCACCTCGCATGGACACGATCCTCGCCGCGACGGCGAACGGTCAGCTCGTCCAGGCGCTGGACACGGCGTGCGGGGCGCAGGGAGGCCCGAGCCCGCACGTCCGGCGCCGGAGAGTCGTGCCGCTAGGCTCGATCGAGGAGGCGGAGCGCCTCCTCTCGCGCGAGTGCGGCGTCGCCCTCGTCGACGCGAGCTGCGACTTCGCCCTCGACATCATGCGGAAGATCAAGGTCGACGGCCTGAACGGCGTCGCCCGCATGCCCGTGATCCTGCTCTCCGAGGACGGAGCGTCGGCCCACGCCGGGAGCGACTTCGAGATCCTCCCCGAGGAGCGAGTCGCCGCGACGGCCGGCGCGGAGACGATCGCGCGCCTCGTCGAGGAGGTCATGGAGCGTCGCGCCCGGCGCCGGCGACTCTTCGTGCAGGAGCTCACGATCGAGTTCGCGACGACCAACGACAACATCGAGCGAGCCGGAGAGATCTTCGACGGCCTCATGGCGGCCGCGGGCTTCGACGAGACCTCGCAGGTCGCTCTCTCGACGACCTTCAGGGAGTGCGTCGGGAACGCCGCCGAGCACGGGAACCACCACGACTCCCGGAAGAAGATCCGTGTCCTCTACCTGCGAGACGACGAGAAGATCTGCTTCGTCGTCACCGACGAGGGCCAGGGCTTCGACCACAAGGCCTTCCTGGTGCGCGTGGACGAGGTCAGCGCGCTCGACCACACGCGCTCGCGCCGCGCCAACGAGAAGCGGCCCGGAGGCCTGGGCGGCTTCATCATGAAGAAGACCTGCGACCGGATCGCCTTCAACGACCGCGGGAACTCGATCCTGCTCATGAAGTATCTCCCTGGCCACGGGAAGCAGCCCCAGGTCTGATCGCCCTGCGGCGTTCACCGTTCAGTTCACCTCACGCTTCGCTCGCCGCCCGCGCTTCGGACGTTCACCTCGCGCTTCGCTCGCCGCCGCGCCCTTACAATGGCGGGGCCTGCATGGAAGACGGCCTCTCCAGCTCGAGCCCCGGCACCGACCGGCGCGCCCGCCGCGTCGCGCTCGAGCGCGCGCTCGCGCGCGACCCTCTCTTCTCGCCGATCACCGAGATCTCCCTCGATGCGGAGCGAACGCTCGGCGAGGGCGGCATGGGAGTCGTCCGCCTCGTCACCGACCGCCGCCTCGGCCGCCGCGCGGCGCTCAAGCTCCTGAAGGAGAGCGCCGGCGAGACGCGCGTCCGGCGCTTCCTGAGAGAAGCCTCGATCATGGCGCGCCTCGACCACCCCGGGATC
>JACQDU010000242.1 GCA_016200955.1 bacterium | reverse complement strand
CACCCTCGAAGCTCGACCACTCCCGGACGGCGGGCCGGACTCCGCCTTGACCCGCTCGCGGGCCCTTGCGCCCATGTGGTGCAGGCCTCCGGCCTGCACCGCGCGCGCGGTGAATTGCGCGCCCGACGCTCCCGTCCGTCCCCCTTTCAGGGGAAGGGAGTCGTGCCGAGGAGGGCACGATCGCGTTCCACATAGCGCGGAACCTCGAGCGAGCGCAGGTCGAGCGGCCCGACCGGAAGGTCTCGAGCACGATCGTCCGCGACGTGATCGCCCGCGGCGAGCCGATCGTCGCGGGAGACGCGCGGCGCGACGACCGCCTCCGCGGCGCCATGAGCGTCGCCGAGCAGGGAGTGCGCTCCGTCGTCTCGCTGCCGCTGCGAGCGCGCGGCCACGTCGCGGGGGCGCTCTACCTCGACCACCGATGGAAGGAAGGGATCTTCACGCCGCGCGTCGTGCGAGTCCTCGAGACGCTCGCCGACCACGCGGCGCTCGCGCTCGAGCGGGCGCGGCTCCTGCGCGAGGCGAAGGAGCGGAAGGAGGAGGTCGCCCGCGAGCGCGAGCGGCTCAGCTCGCGCGTCGAGAGCCAGACGATCCAGATCGAGGAGATGCGAGCGCAGCTCCGCCAGAGCCGGAGCGAGCTCGCGACGCAGCACGACTACTCGCGGATCGCGGGGCAGTCTCTCGCGATGAAGGACGTCTTCCGCCTCCTCGACAAGGTGATCCCGACCGCCGTCCCCGTTTACATCCAGGGAGAGAGCGGCACGGGCAAGGAGCTCGTCGCGCGCGCGATAGGTCCGGCCCGTCGGCGGGAGCGCTCCCGTGCCGGTGGACGTGCGCGTGATCTCGGCGACTCACAGGAACCTGAAGGAGCTCGTGCAGGCCGGGAGGTTCCGGCAGGACCTCTATTACCGGCTCAACGTCTTCTGCGTGGCGCTCCCTCCGCTGCGCGAGCGGAAGGAGGACGTCCCGATCCTCGCGACGCGCTTCCTCGAGGACGCGGCGCGCGCCGCGGGGACGCCGCCCAAGAGGCTCGACACCGGGGCTCTCAGGAAGCTCCTCGCGCACGACTGGCCGGGGAACGTGCGCGAGCTCAAGAACCTCATCGACAGCACGCTCCTCGTCGCCCGGGGAGACGCGATCGAGGCGGACGACCTCGCCCTCGAGACTCCGAGCGCGAGCCGAGGCGACGACGCCTCGATCGAGGCGACGAAGACCTGGAACGAGGCCAAGGAGAGCTTCGCTCGCCGCTACCTGAAGCAGGTCCTCGCGCGCGCCGAGGGCAACATCTCGCTCGCCGCGCGCGAGAGCGGCATGCTCCGGCAGGCATTCCAGCGCTTGCTCAAGCGGCACGGGGTCGATCCCGAGCGCTACCGGAGCGGCAGCGAGCCGCGGTGAAAATCACCGGCCTCGGCTTCCGCCCGAACCAAATGCCACGCCTTGGGGCGTGGCGGACCGAGATGACTTCTACTCTCCGCGAGAAGAATTGGATTGTTGGTAGTACAGAGTGCGCGGAGGACGCGCAGAGAACGAGCCTGGATGGAGCTCGCGATGGACTCGCCTCGTCGGCCTCCTCGTTGCCAGGAGCGCGAGCGAGCGTACCTTTCCTTTCCGCGTACCTTTCCCACGAGCGCCCATCGATCATCGAGCGCGGCGGGGACTCCTGAACGCAGGTCGCTGGAGTCAGCTTGACACCCACGAGAGGAATGCTATCTTTCGTCCCTCAAACGGTCTGTGAAAAGCTTCACAAAGTCGCCCGCCGTCCCCGTGAGCTTCCAGATCGTCGGCTGCCAGACGTTGCTGTGGGCCGTTCCAAACCGCAGTCGCTAGCGAATGCCGTCCCGTTGCCCGCGACCCGAAGATCGCCTCGCGCGACTCCTCGGGACGGCTGCCGGGCAGCGCGAAAAAGTGAGCACGGAAGCGCTCCGCCTCGCGGAGCGTGGCTGCCAGACGGAGGCGTGCGCGTGAAGATTGGATCCTGGGTTCCGGTAGGCGCACTCATCGTTCAGGCCCTTCTCCTGGGTACGTCGGCGCTCCTCTCGGGCTGCGGGGAAGCGGGCGCCGCGACGAGCGAGGACTCCTACCCGCTCACGCCCTCTCCTTACCGGCTCTCGAACAAGGAGCCGAGCGTCCCCGTGACGCCGCAGGGACAGACCGCGATCGCGGGGATCCTCCGGTCCTGCTTCGGCGAGCCGGAGAGGCCTTTCTTGCCGGGGCTCCAGGCGGCGGACAACCTCAACCCGAAGATCAAGCCGGACGACATCCGCGACGGCTGGAGGGGATTCATCTCCGGCAAGAGCTCGATGCCCGGAAGCCCCCAGCGCTCCGACGGGAACCCGGTCGTTCGCGGCCGCCAGCTCTTCCGCCAGCACTGCGTCCATTGCCACGGCTACTACGGCGGGGGAGACGGGCCGACCGCGAACTTCCTCATGCCGAAGCCGCGCGACTTCCGGCGGGGGCTGTTCAAGTTCGTCTCGACCGACGCCAAGAACTACAACCGCCCGACGCACGATGATCTCAGGCGCACGATCGCGCAGGGCATCCCGGGCACCATGATGCCCGCCTTCGGACCGAGAGAGGGAATCCCGGAGATCGGCATCGTCGCCGGCTTCGCGGGCCCCGAGGGCTTCGACGTGGACGCGGTCGCCTGGTACGTCCAGGTCGTCGCCATGCGAGGAGAGCTCGAGAAGAAGCTCGTCGAGGCGCTCAAGCAGAACAACAACGACCTCTTCGCCGACGACGATCTTGTCCCGAACGCGATCGACGGCGTTCTCTCGGCCTGGGACGGGAAGAGGACCGTGGGGCAGATCGTGAAGCCAACGGCCCCTCGCCCTCCTCGCACGGCGAAGGCGATCGAGGAGTCGGTCAAGAAGGGCGAGCAGCTCTACCGGACGAAGGAAGCCCAGTGCGTGACCTGCCACGGCAAGACGGGCAAGGGCGACGGCGAGTCCGCCTTCAAGGACGAGTCGAAGCGGGACAAGGACGACTGGGGCGAGCCGATCCGGCCCGCGAACCTCACGCTCGGCGTCTACCGCGGAGGGAGGCGGCCGATCGACCTCTTCCGCCGGGTGAAGTCGGGCGTGGAAGGGGTCATGCCGGGCTTCGGCGGGACGCTCACCGACGATCAGATCTGGAACCTCGTCGACTACGTCCAGAGCCTGGCGCTCGAGTCCAAGCCGGAGAAGTGACGAGCGGCGCACGCGGCGAACGAAACGGGAACGTCGGAAACGAACAGCGAGTCACGAGAGGTACCTGTGCAGAGCTCGAAGGGGCGGCTTCTCTGGGGATCGGTCTTCTCCCTGGTGCCGTTGTTCTCGATCATCCTCACGGCCATGTCGACGGAGCCCGGGCGCCACTGGTGGCTCCCCGAGGACGTCTCGACGTTCGGCGCGGACACGGACCACCTCTTCAACGTGATCCTCGTGATCGTCACGGTCGCCTTCGTGATCACGCAGGCGATCCTGTGCCTCGCCCTCTTCCGCTACGGTGAGAGCGACTCGCCGAGGCGCGGGACGTTCATCCACGGCCACCACAAGCTCGAGATGGCCTGGACCACGGTGCCGGTCGCGATCCTCGTCTTCATCGCCTTCTACCAGTTCAGCACGTGGAAGTGGATCAAGTTCCCGGCGAGCTTCCCGGAGCAGCTGCAGAAGCAACTCCGCGAGAAGACGCCGTTCGCGGAGGTGCTCGCGGGCCAGTTCGAGTGG
>JACQDU010000241.1 GCA_016200955.1 bacterium | reverse complement strand
GTGCGCCGCCGCGAGAGCGTTCTTCACGGCCGCCGCGTCGGCGTTCTTCTTCGGGTTGAGCGCTGCGGCCGCCGCGCGGCACACCCTGCCCTGGAGCGCTCTCTCGGCCTCGGCGGGGTCTTGCATGCCTACTCCCCGAGCTCGAGCAGCTCTCGCTCGCAGAGCTCCACGAGAGCGGTGGGAGAGACGCCGTCCGTGAGCTTGACGGCCGCCTGGGCTTCCTTCCCCGAGAGGGCGCGGATCACGTTCCGGAGCTCGCGCTTCGCGCGGTCGGGGCGGTTCGTGGCGCGGTAGATCTGGGCGAGCGCGTAGCGAGCGGACGCGAGGTCCGGCTCGAGGTAGACGGCGTGGCGGTAAGCGTCCTCCGCCGCCTCGCGCTCGCCTTTGCGCTCGCGGACCATGCCGAGGAGCATGTGCGCGCGCGCGTCGAGGGGAGTGACCTTGACCGCGACCTCGAGCTCCTCGTTGGCCTTCTCGTTCTCCCCGCGATCGGCGTAGAGCCGTCCCAGGAGGAGACGGGGCGGCGCCCACGAGGGAGCGCGCGCGATCGCGAGCCGGAGCGTGCGCGCCGCTCCCTCCTGGTCGCCGCTCGCGAGCGAGGTCTCCGCGCGCGTGAGGAGGTCGAACGGGAGCGCCGGCATGACGCGCGAGGGAGTCTTGTCCACGAAGGGCTTCGCCGCCCTCGCGCTCTCGCTCGATGTCTGCGACATGCTCCGCGGGAGCGGCCCGGGAGTGTCGAGGCTCGTCCCGTTCGCCGGAGTCACGGCCGGAAGCGCGCTCGCCCTCACGGTTCCGGCGGGCTCGGTCGGCGCGACGCGCGGCAGGTGAGGCCGCGGGGTCCGTCTCTTCCTGTAGTAGAACGTCTCGTCGGCGAAGACGACGTCGAAGCGGTCCTCGAGCCCCCAGAGGACCTCGGAGTGGCCGAGGAAGAGCGCGCCGCCCGGGGCGAGGACGTTCCAGAGCGTCGCGATCACGCGCCGGCACGTCTCGGAGCTGAAGTAGATGATTACGTTCCTGCAGAAGATCACGTCCCACGAGCCCGAGGCCGGCCTCGGGTAAGCGTCGCGCACGAGGTTGTGCGCGTAGAACTCGACCGCCGACCGCACGGCCTCGGCGACCTCCGCTCGCCCGTCTCCGACGTCCAGGAGATGCCGGAAGCGCTCGGGGATCTCCGTCCCGACGTCCTGCGTGTAGACCCCGCGCCGCGCTCGCGTGAGGGCGGCCTCGACGATGTCCGTCGCGAGGATGTAGCAAGGCCTCGGGTCCGAAGGCGCGAGCGCGCGCGCGACCATGGCGATCGAGTAGGGCTCCTCCCCCGTCGAGCAGCCCGCGCTCCAGATCGAGGGCGGCGGCGCGCCGCGCGCTCGGTTCGTGAAGAGAGGCGGCAGGACCTCGCGCGCGAGGGCGTCGAACGTCGCGGGGTTCCGGAAGAAGCTCGTCTTCCGGATCGTGAAGACCTCGAGGAGCTCCTCGAGCTCGTGGCGGCCGAAGGGACCCTCGCCCAGATGCTTCAGGTAAGCGTGCGTGTCCGCGAACCCGCGGCGCGCGATGCGCTGGAGGAGGCGCGGCGCGATCGAGCGCCACCGGTCCTCGGGCACCGAGAAGCCGGTCACGTGCTCGAGGTGATCGCGGAGCGGCTGCGACTCGAGCGTCACGGGAGCGCCCGCGCCGCCTGCGTCACGGCCTCGGCCATGCGCGCGAGGGGTACCACGTTCTGCGCGGCCCCGAGGGTGACCGCCGCGCGCGGCATCCCGTAGATCACGGGCTCCGGTCGATCGCGACCTCCATGTGGCAGAGGCCGGGCGCCACGATGACCTCGCCCTCGTGGATGCCGCGGCCGTCCTCTCCCACGACGACGGGGAAGGGACGGTCGTCTCCCAGCCAGCGCACGAGACCTTCCAGGAAGGCGCCGTCTATGTGCTGGACGATCACGATCGCGGCGTCCAGCTCTCCCGACAGCCCTCCGAGGAACGTCTTCAGCGCGCGCGGCCCTCCCGTGGAGGCGACGACTCCGATCACGCGCCTCGCCCGGTGGATGATGGAAGACCCGGCCCTCGCCGTCTTCTCCGGCCGCTTCGCGCGCTTCGAGAGCCCGCGCGGGTGCGAGATCACGGGCACTCCCGCGAGGAGCTTGAGCCGGGTGAGGAGCGCCTGCGCTCCCTTGTCCGCGACCTGGATCGCCTCGGGCTTGCTCACGAGGTCGAGCGCGCCGATCTCGAGCGCTCGCAGGCCGAGGTCGACCTCGTTCTTCAAGTTCTCGCTCGCCGTCATGAGGAGGATCGGGGTCGGCTTCTCCGCCATGATCCGCGCCGTCGCCGCGAGCCCGTCGAGCAGCGGCATGTTCACGTCCATGAGGACGATGTTGGGAGCGAGCCTGAGCGTCTCTCGCACGCCCTCCTCGCCGTTCTTGTCCTCGTGCCTTCGTGGTTCCATGTCTTTCTTGTCTTCCTCCGATTGACCGCTGTGCCGGAGGTCGCGCTCGCGCCTACTCCGCCACGTCGCGCGAGCGGAGGAGCGTCGTCGCCCCGAGGAAGAAGGCGACCGCGCTCGCGACGGAGACGGCGACGCTCGCGGGGATCGCCTCGCGGAACTCCTTGGGCGATGCGTCGTAGGTCTCGGCGATGTCGGAGAGCTGCTGGAGCGAGAGGCCGAGGTAGTGCGTGAACAGCACGGTCTCCGCGCGCCGCGAGAGCGTGGCGGCGACGCTCAGGAGGAGGAAACTTCCGATCGCCGTGCCCACGGCGTAGCCCGAGTGGTCGATCGCGCACGAGAAGAGGAGGCCGAACGCCACGAGCGCGACGAGGCTCGGCACCAGGAGGGCGAGCCCTCCCAGCGTGTAGCGCGTCATGACCGCCGCCGTGTGCGCGACGACCGGGTAGCCCGGCTTCATGACGTCCGCCAACCCGAACCGGAGCGCGCTCACGCCCGCCGCCGAGCCGGCCATGACGAGCACGAGGAGGACGGCGAACAGCGAGAGGGCGATCCACTTCGCGAGGAGGAGCTCCCCTCGCTTCACGGGGCGGATGAGGATCGCCTTGAGCGTCCGGAGCTGCGTCTCCTCCGAGATCGAGCTTCCGGAGAAGACGAGCACAACGATGACCGCGAAGAGGAGGCCCGTCCTCAGGCCGCTCGCGAGAGTCGTCCAGCCGTTCTGCGTGTCGAGCGCCGCTCCTTGCCGCCCGCCGGCCATGGCCTGCGCGGCGTCGACCACGTGCCCCGCGATCGGCGAGATCACCGCCACGAGAGCGACGAGTACGAGCGCCAAGAGAGCGAGCCTCCGCGCGGCGAGCTTCCTCCACTCGAAGGCGACGAGGCGAGCGACCCTCGCGATCATGCAGGCTGCTCCAGCCGGTCGCGCCTTCGCGTCTCCGCGAGGCGGTCGTGGAAGAGCTCCTCGAGCGTCCTCCTCCTCGGAACGATCGTCGCCACGGCCCTCCCCGACTCGACGAGACCGCGGTTGAGCTCGGCCGATCTCCCGTGCTCGAGCTCGACGACGAGGACCTTCGGGCGAGCGGCCGTCGCGCGCCGCTCGCGTGCCGAAGGCTCGATGCGAGCCGCGGCGACGAAAGGCAGCGCGCGTGCGACTCCCGCGGCCGCGTCCAGGTCGTCGCACTCCACCTCGAGCACCTCGCGCTCCGGGTGGAGGAGGGACTCGACCGTGCCCTCCGCGATGAGCTTCCCTCGCTCGATGATCGCGACGCGGTCGCAGCCGAGCTCGACCTCGTGGAGGAGATGGCTCGAGAGGAGGACCGTCGCGCCGGCCTTCGCGGCGAGGTCGCGGATCAATCCGCGGATCAGGAGGATCGCCGGCGGATCGAGCCCGTTCAAGGGCTCGTCCAGGATCACGAGCTCGGGCTTCATGAGGATCGCCCACGCGATCCCGAGCCTCTGCTTCATTCCGTGGGAGTAGCTCCCGTAGAGGTCGTCTCCGCGGTCGAGGATCCCGACCGCGTTCAGGCAC
>JACQDU010000219.1 GCA_016200955.1 bacterium | reverse complement strand
CGCGACGGCGGGAGTCGCTCATGCGCATGCGCTCGATCAAGACCCAGGGCATCTGATGCGAACGAGGCACGACGGCGACGACTCCGACGGGACCGCGAACAAGGCTGAGACCGTGGACGCGACCGAGCGCGCTCGTCGCGGGTTCTGGCACGCGCTCACGGTCGGGGACGTTCTTCGGACACTGCGCACGTCGCTCGAGCATGGGCTCGGGCGCGAAGAGGCGGCGAAGCAACTCGCGGACATCGGGCCGAACACCTTGCCGGAGGCCAGGCGGCCCTCGCTCGCCCTGATCTTCATACGGCAATTCAAGAGCCCGCTCATCTACCTGCTCTTCGCCGCCGCGGGGATCGCCTTCGTCCTCTCGGTCCCCTCGGACGCCGCGGTGATCCTCGGAGTCGTCCTCCTGAATGCCGTGGTCGGCACGATGCAAGAAGGGCGCGCGGAGCGGTCGCTCACCGCGCTCCGGAGGCTCTCGGCGCTCAAGGTCCGCATCGTTCGCGGAGGACGCGAGGACGAGGTCGCCGCGCGCGAGCTCGTGCCGGGCGACATCGTTCTCATCGCTCCCGGCGATGCGGTCGGCGCCGATGCCCGGCTCGTGGAGGCGGCCTCGCTCGAGGTCGCCGAGGCGGCATTGACGGGCTAGTCGGTCCCCGTCGGAAAGCTCACCCACGTCCTTCCCGAGAACACGCTCCTCGCGGACCGGCGCAACATGATCTACGCGGGAACCCACGTGACGGCCGGGCATGGGCGCGCGGTCGTCGTGGCGACGGGAACGACGACCGAGGTCGGGAAGATCGCGGGCCTCACCGCAGAGACCGAGGAACCCAGGACCCCGCTCGAGGGGAGGGTCGAGATCCTCGGACGCTGGATCCTCGTGGGAGCCGCCGTCCTGTTCGCGAGCGTCATGGGCCTCGGAGTGCTTCGACGACTTCCGCTCGCGCAGGTCCTCGCGGTCGCGATCAGTCAGGTCGTCTCGATGGTGCCCGAGGGGCTGCCCGTCGCGATGACGATCGCTCTCGCGGTCGGAGTCAAGCGCATGGCGGCTCGGCGCGCGATCGTCCGTCGCCTCTCCGCGATCGAGGCACTGGGCTCGACGACGGTGATCCTGAGCGACAAGACCGGCACGCTCACGCGCAACGAGATGACCGTCACGGAGATCGGGCTCCCCGGAGGGCGCGCGATCACGGTCACGGGTGTTGGCTACTCGCCGGAAGGGAGCTTCCTCGAAGCGGACAAGCCGATGGACGTTCGGTCCGACGAGGCACTCCATGCGCTCCTCGAGGCGGCCGTTCTCTGCAACGACGCCCAGCTGGTCCCTCCGACCGCCGCGGATGCGCGGTGGCTCCCGCTCGGCGATCCGACCGAGGCGGCTCTCCTCACCACGAGCGCGAAGGCGGGCATCGACGTGGCCGACGCGAGACAGCGCTTCGAGCGGCGGGCGGAGCTGCCGTTCGACCCGACCGCGAAGATGATGGCCACGGAGCACGCGACCCCGTCGGGGAGTCTCGTCGTCTTGAAGGGTGCCCCCGAGGCGGTGCTCGACCTCTGCTCGAAGGCTCGCATCGGCTCGAGCGAAGTGTCCCTCGACTCGCGGATGCGAGACGAGGTCCGTGGCGCCGCCGAGCGCATGGCTGGCAGGGCGCTCCGCGTGCTCGCAGTCGCGGCGGTCGCCGAGGCGGGGCTCGATCCGCGGTCCGGATTCGAGGGTCTCCGGGAGCTGCCGACGTTCCTGGGGCTCGTGGGAGAGCTGGATCCTCCGCGGCCCGAAGTGCGTGAGGCGGTGCGCGCATGCCGCGGAGCGGGAGTGCGACCCGTCGTCGTCACGGGCGACAACAAGGCCACGGGAGTCGCGGTGGCGCGCGACCTCGGGATCGCCCGCGAAGGCGACCTCGCGATCGACGGCGGCGAGCTCGAGGCGCTCACGGACGCCGAGCTGGCCAAGGTGCTCCCGAGTGTCTCGGTCTTCGCTCGCGTCCAGCCCTCGCAGAAGCTGCGGATCGTGAAAGCCTTCCAGGCGGGCGGCGCGGTCGTCGCCATGACGGGAGACGGCGTGAACGACGCCCCCGCTCTCGCGCGCGCCGACGTGGGCGTCGCCATGGGGATCACGGGCACCGAGGTCGCGAAGGAGGCCGCGAAGGTCGTCGTGACGGACGACAACTTCGCGACGATCGTGGCGGCGATCGAGGAGGGGCGCCTCGTATACAAGAACCTCAAGAAGCTCATCCTCTACCTGTTCTCGACGTCGATGGCCGCCGTCCTCGTCCTCCTGGCGGCGCTCCTGTGCGGGTGCCCGCTCCCGCTCGCGGCCGTCCAGGTCCTGTGGATCAACGTCGTCACCGAGACCATGGTCACGGTCAACCTCGTCATGGATCCGCCCGAGGCGGGTCTCATGCGTCGCGCGCCCGTTCCGCGCGACGAGCCGCTCCTCGATCGCGCGCTCCTCGGGCGCATGGCCCTCATGACGCCGACGATCGCGCTCTCGACGTTCGCCTACTTCGCGTATCAGCTCGCGACGGGAGAGTCGCCCGCGACGGCGCAGACCTCGACGTTCACCGTCCTCGCCGTCTGCCTCTGGTTCAACGTGCTCAATTGCCGCTCGGAGACCGAGTCGGCCTTGCGTCCGAGCCTCCTCGGAAACCGGTGGCTCGTGGCAGGTCTCGTGCTCGGCAACGTTCTTCATGCCGCCGTCGTTTTCGTCCAGCAACTGAACGCCGTCTTCCACACGGTCCCGCTCCCGCTCCACGAGGTCTTCGTGATCGGTGCGATCGGGAGCGTCGTCCTCTGGGTCGAGGAGATCCGGAAGCTCCTCGTCAGGCGGCGTGACCGCCGGACCGGAGCGCGAGTCGACGCGTGAAGCTGCCGGACGTGAGCGCGGAGATGTCCGCGCTCCACGAATCGCCCGCAGCACCGTAAGGCTCCACTGGACCTCGGCGGCGTATGACTCCTCTCGCCGCTCGAGCTCTCGCGTGGGCACGACATGTGCGCCCGAGCGGTCTCACGAAGCGAGGCGAAGTGAGTCCCGTTCTCGAAACCGAGGCAGCTCCCGATCAGGGCCTGAGCGAGGAGGAGGCCGCTCTCCGTCTGGCACAGCTCGGCCCCAACGAGCTAGTCCCACGGAAGCGTGCGAGCCGGCTCCGGAAAGATCCTCCCAGGCGTGGAGCGGGATTTCCCGCTGGCCGTTGGGCCCAGGGTTCGCCCTCTCGTCGCCGCGAGGAGAAGCCCGAGGCGTGCGCAGGCCCACGCAGCGAAGTATTTCGCGCTCGAGCATCGTCGCGCTGACAAGCGCTCTCGCGACGCTCTCGGCCTGCCAGACGTACGAACCCGTACCGCTCCGCAAGGACCGCCTCGCGAGCGGCGTGGGCGCGCGCTCACCGAGCTCGGAGGCCGTCCGTGCTGCTCTCGCGGAGCTCGCGGCGTTCCCGCTCAAGCTCGAGGCGCCCTCGGCCCCGAGCACCGACGCGCTCGATGGCGACGCCGTCTGGGCCGTCTCGATCGCCTACGCCGCCGAGACCCACGCGGCCGTTCGCGAGGTCGAGGCGGCGCTGGCCCGGACGCGAACGGCCCGCGTGGTGCCCCGCCCCGTGCTCATGGGCGACGCGACGGGTCTCGAGCGCGACGATGTGATGAGCGAGGTCAACCTCACGTTCGACCTTCTTACACTTCTCCGCGTGGGTCGCAAGGCGGGCGAGATCGAGGTCGCTGACGCGGGCGTGGTCGAGCGGCTCGGGAACCTCGAGCACATCGTGTGGACCGCGCGCTTCGACATTCGCCGCGACCTTGCCGAGATCGCGATGAGCCGCTCCAAGGTCTCCACGCTCGAGGCCGGGAACGCGGAGCTCGAGGAGTGGTTTGCCCGGCGCGCCGAAGGTCTGCACGCGAAGGGCTGGCTGTCCGCCGACGCATGGGGCAGCTTCGAGGGGCGGCGTTCGGGAACCCGTGTGGCGCTCGAGCGGGCCCGTGTCGAGCTCCTGGCCGCCGAGATCGGGCTCAAGCAGCGGGTCGGACTGCCGCCGGAGACAGCGGTCTCGTTCGTCACGTCCTTCACGCCCGTCCTGGTGGTCACGCACGCCGAGCATCCGAGCGAGCTGCTCGGCGTTCGCCCCGACCTTCGACACTACGCCTTCGGGTACGCCGTGCGGGACGCAGAGCTCCGCACGGAGGTCCTGAAGCAATACCCCGGCATTCAGATCGGCACGCGCGCGGTCTTCACGGGCGGAAGCTGGATGCCGGGCGGCATCGTCCAGCTCGACGTGCCGCTCTGGAACGTGCAGGGAGGCCCGATCGCCGAGGCTCGCGCTCATCGCGAGCAGGCGCGCCAGGCGCTCGAAGACGGCCTGTCGCGCGCGCTCGGCGAGCTGGCGAGCGCCCGGGCTCGGGTCGACGAGGCGAGGGCGCGTGGCGAGCACTTGAAGATCGCCGTGATCCCGGCCGCCGAGCGCGGCGCACGCGGGATGCGCGTCCGCTGGCTCGCGGGCCGCGAGTCGCTCGAGCTCGCGCTCTCATCGTGGCAGATGGCGCTCGACGCCCGTCTCGCTCTCGCCGAAGCGGAACGCGACCTCGCACGAGCCGAGGCCGACCTCGCCCAGGCCGCAGGAGTTCAACCGTGAGCCCCATGACTTCGACGCCCCAAGGAGCACTCGACCTCCGCGGTCTCTCCCTCGGGGAGCAGACGGCTTCCGCCGACCAAGGGCCGAAGCCTCTGGCTCCGCCTCGCCGGATCCTCACGCGCGTGGTGATCCCGTGTGCGCTGCTCGCGGGCTTCGTCGGGCTCGCGGCGTACGCGCTTCGCGACACGGTCTCTCCCGCGAGCGGGGTGCGCGTCGTCCCCGTGGTCACGGGACGACCGGGAGCGAGCTCCGGCGCGGCGGCGACGCCTCTCTTCCAAGCCGCAGGCTGGGTCGAGCCCGAGCCGTTCCCGATCCTCGTCCCGGCGCTCACGACCGGCATCGTCTCGAGCGTCACCGTGCTCGAGGGCGACCCAGTCCGCGCCGGGCAGGTCGTCGCGACGCTGATCTCGATCGACGCCGAGCTCGAGCGCGACCGCGCGGCGAGCGACGTGAGCGTGAAGCGAGGGAAGCTCGGCGAGGCCGAGGCGGTGCTCGAAGCGGCGAGAACGACGTGGGAGCAGCCGATCGCGCTCGACCGCGACGTGGCCGCCGACGCCGCCGAGGTCCGACGCGTCGAAGCGGAGCTCGCGCGGCTCGATGCCGAGACCGAGAAGGCGCGCGCCGCGGAGCGGATCGAGGCCGAGGAGGTGAGGCTGGAGAAGTTCCTCCTCGAGACCGGCGGTGCCGGTCCGCGCGGGCTCGAGATCGCCGAGCAGAAGCTCCGCGCCGCGTCGGCCGAGGTCGCCGCGATCGCGAGCTCGCGGCCCGTGCTCGAGGCGAGCCTCGCCGGCGCGATGGCGCGCGCGAAGGCGTCGGCGCGCGAGCGCGAGCTCAGGATCGCGGATCGGCAGCGTCTGGCGTCGGCCGAGGCGAGCGTGCTCTCGGCGAGAGGCGAGCTCGGGGTCGCGAGGACCGTGCTCGCCGAGGCGGAGCTCAAGCTCACGCGCACGCAGGTCGTCTCGCCCGCGAACGGCTTCGTCCTCCGGAGGAACGTCTCGCCCGGTGAGAGCGTGCTCTCGCTCGGCCGCGAGGGCGCGCCGGTCGTCGCGCTCTACGATCCCGAGCATCTCCGCGTCCGCGTCGATGTCCCGCTCGCGACCGTCGGCGGCGTCCACATCGGCCAGAGGGCCGAGGTGACGTTCGACACGTGGAAGGGGCGCGTCTTCCCGGGCCGCGTCGTCCGCACGCTCCACTACGCCGACATCCAGAAGAACACGCTCGGCGTCCACGTCGTCTTCGACCCGCCGGCGCCGGCCAAGCCGGACATGCTCGCGCAGGTTCGCTTCCTCGACGATGAGAAGCCGGCGACCGGCCCAGCAGGGCCCGCCCGTCCGCGGATGTTCGTCCCGGGCGACCTCGTCCAGCAGGACGACGCCGGGAGCTTCGTGCTCGAAGTGGACGTGCTCGCCGGGCGACTGCACCGGAAGAGCGTGAAGGTCGGACCGCGCGCGGCGGACGGAACCGTCGAAGTCCAAGAAGGGCTCACCGAGAGCTCGAAGCTCGTGCGGCCCGCGAGCGGTTTGCGCGATGGCGCGCGCGTGCGCGTCGTCGGGGAGGACTAGCCGTGGCGCTCATCGAGCTGCGAGGCGTGACGAAGGTCTACTCGAAGGGCGGGCGCGACTTCGCTCCCTTGAAGGACCTCGACCTCGACATAGAGAAGAACGAGTTCGTCGCCCTCATGGGGCCGTCGGGCAGCGGGAAGACGACGCTCCTCAACATCATTTCGGGGATCGACAAGCCGACGCGCGGCTCCGTGAGAGTGGGTGGCGTCGACGTGCCCTCGCTCTCGCGCTCGAAGGCAGCTCAATGGCGCTCGCGGGCGATCGGCTACATCTTCCAGCGCTACAACCTCGTCCCGGTCCTGACGGCGTTCGAGAACGTCGAGCTTCCGCTGCTCCTCCACAAGATGTCGGGCGCGGCGAGAGCGAAGCGAGTCACGCTCGCGCTCCAGGCGGCCGGGATCTCACACCGCGCGAACCATACGCCGACCGAGCTCTCGGGCGGCGAGGAGCAGCGGGTCTCGATCGCGCGCGCGATCGTGGCCGACCCGCAGATCATCGTCGCCGACGAACCCACGGGCGACCTAGACCGTGACTCGGCGAGCGCGGTGCTCGGCCTTCTCACGCGCCTTCACCGCGAGTTCGGGAAGACGCTCCTCATGGTGACGCACGACGCGAAGGCCGCCGAGATCGCGCAGCGGACGATCCGGCTCCAGAAAGGCACGTTCCTCACGCCGGAGCCCGGCGCGTCGAGCGGGAACGGGACACGGCCCCCGACGCCCTCACCGGCTCCGACGGCAGCGGGAGCCGCGCCGTGATCACCTACATCCTGCGGAGCCTCCTCAGGAACAAGACGCGCTCGATCCTCACGATCGGCGCCGTCGCGCTCACGACCTTCATCTTCTGCTTCGTCCGCGCGATCGACTCCGGCATGGACCGGCTCCTCTCGTCGAGCGGCGCCGAGAAGAAGCTGATCGTCTACCACAAGAACCGCTTCTGCTACGCCACGAGCAAGCTCCTCGAGCGCTACGTCCCGCGGATCGCCGAGATCCCGGGCGTCGAGCGCGTGCTCCCGCTCAAGGTCTACGTGAGCAATTGCCGCGCGAGCCTCGACATCGTCACGTTCGAGGGCGGGCCCACGGACGAGCTCCTTGCCTCGAGGCCGATCAAGGTCGTCGCCGGCGACCTCGAGCAGTGGAAGCGCGACGAGGACGCCGCGCTCGTCGGGGTCGCCCTCGCGAAGAGGCGCTCGCTCTCGCCCGGGGTCAAGTTCCGCGTCGGCAACGTGCTCGTGAACGTCGTTGCGATCTTCGAGAGCGGCTCGAGCGTCGACGACAACATCGCTTTCACGCACCTCGGCTACCTCCAGCGAATCCCTGGGCTCAACTCGGTCGGCTACGTCACGCAGATCGAGGTCTACCTGAAGGACCCCGCGCGCTCCGAGGCGATCGCGCGGCAGATCGACGACATGTTCGCGACCGACGAGTCGCCGACCGACACGAAGCCCGAGCGCGCCTTCCTCGCCCGGAAGACGCGCGACCTCGCCGAGGTCGTGACTTTCGCGCGCGTCCTCGGCTACGTCTGCGTCCTCGTCATGCTCGCGATCCTCGCGAATACCGTCGTCATGGCCGTGCAGGATCGGGTCCGCGAGCTCGCCATGCTCCAGGCAGTCGGCTACGACGTGCAGCGCGTTGCGGCGATCGTGCTCGCCGAGTCGGGCCTCGCAGCCTTCGCCGGCGGCCTTGTCGGCGCCGGGATCGCCGCGCTCGTCCTTTGGTGGACGCGCCTCGGGATCGCGACCGAGGGCATCCAGGTCGAGTTCGCGCTCTCGTTCGGCTCGATCGGCATGGGCGTCGTCTCGTCCACCGTCGCAGGAGCGATCGCCGGGATCGCGCCCGCCTGGCACGCGAGCCACCTCGAGATCGCCGACGCTCTGAGGAGTCTCTGATGCTCCTTCCCTGGGATTACGGCGTGCGCAACCTCCAGCGGCGACCGCTCCGCACGGCGCTCACGATCGCATCGACGACGCTCGCGATCCTCCTCGTGCTGGCGGTCGCCGCGTTCGTGCGAGGGCTGTCGCGCACGCTCGGCGAGACGGGGATCGAGGAGAACGTGATCGTCTACCTGAACGGCGCCGAGCGCGACCTCGTGCGCTCGCAGATCCCGAACCGGACGCCCGCGCTCCTCGAGGCCAGCCTGCAAGGGATCAGAAGGCGCGAGGGAACGTCCTACGTCTCGCCCGAGATCAACCTGAGCACCGTCGTCAAGCTCGCGAGCGACCTCGTCCAGGGGGAGAAGGCCCTAACCCGCCTCGGGCTCCTCCGCGGAATCATGCCGGCCGCCTTCCTCGTCCACCGCGAGGTCGCAATCGTCGAGGGCCGCGCGCCCGGACCTGGAGAGGTCCTCGTCGGGCGTTTCGTCGCGACGAAGATCGGCGCCGAGGGTCTCCGCGTCGGCGACGGCGTCGACTTCGAGGGAAGGCACTGGAACGTCTCCGGGATCTTCGCGGCGCCGGGCACCGTCTACGAGTCGGAGATCTGGCTCAACGTCGAGGACCTCCAGCGCGCGACGAGGCTCGAGGACGTGAGCTGCGTCGTCATGACCATGGAATCGAAGGAGAAGATCCCGGACGTCCAGGCGTTCACCCGGACGCGGCTCGACCTCGAGCTCGCCGCGATGTCCGAGCGCGAGTACTACTCGGAGCTCGGGAAGCAGTATGCCCCGATCCGCATGCTCGCCTGGGTCATGGCGCTCCTCGTCTGGGGAGGCGGGCTCGCGGGCGCCGCGAACTCGATGTATGCATCCGTCGCCGGGAGGACGGCCGAGCTCGGCGCGCTCCAGTCGATAGGCTTCGTCCGGAGCGCGCTCGTCCTCAGCCTGATCCAGGAGTCGAGCATCGTCGCCGCGGCCGCGACGCTCGGGGCGTCGGCGATCGCGCTCGGCTTCCTGAACGGGTTCGCGCTCAACTTCACCCAGGGGGCGTTCGCACTCCGCGTCGACGGGACGGCGCTCCTCATCGGGATCCTCACGGGGGTGTTCCTCGGGATCCTCGGCGCGCTGCCGCCGGCGCTCCGCGCGCTCAAGAAGCCGATCGCGATCGCGATCGCGGAGAGGTAGACCATGAAGAGGCTCGTGCTCGTGCTCGCGACGCTCACCCTCGCCGGGTGCCCGGCGCGCGACGAGTCGAAGAACAAGGAGATCCCGCTCCCCCCGCTCCCGCCGGCGTCGAGCTTCCCGGACGATCTCCGGAGCCTCGTGCTCGGCGAGAAGCCGGGCGGCATCCGCGAGGTTCTGGACGTGAAGGCGAACGCGAGGAGCGGCGACGAGGTCGTCGTGCGCGGGTGGGTGCAGGAGTTCGTGAAGGATCGCGGCCTGTTCACGCTCGTCGACGTGAGCTTCAAGAGGTGCGGGCCGACCGATTGCAACACGCCCTGGGACTACTGCTGCGCGCCGCGGGCCGACCTCGTGAAGCACATGCTCACGGTCAAGATCGTCGGCCCGGACAGGCAGGTCCTCGCGCGCGACGTTCGCGGGCTCGGCGGCGCCGACTACGTGAAGCTGGTGGTCGTGGGCGAGCTCCAGAGGGACGAAGCCGGAAACGTGACGGTCACGGCCAAGGGCTTCTGCCGGGACGACGCCGGCACGCCTTGACGCATGGCGCAGAGACCGCGAAGGATTCCCCGCCACGCGGCGGCTCGCTTGTTGCGCTTCCGCTCACGGCAACGCGAGGCGGGCTCGAGCACCTGCGGCGCGCCGGCAAGTCACCCTCCTGGAGGAACTCGATGACCACCGACAACGCCTTCGCCGGGAAGATCGGCCCGCTCGAGGTCCGTGTGCGGCACACCGTCGCGCCGGACGGCAACGACTCCGCGCAGAGCTCCGTGTTCTGCCCGTTCCGCGGCGCCTCGGTGTCGGTCAAGAAGTGCGCGCTCTGCGAGCACTTCGGCGGGCTGGTCTCGGAGCCGTCGGGCACGACGCTCCTCTGCCACCGGCGGCTTCCCGCGCCGCCATCGGACGGCGCGGAGCACGCGTGCGATCCCAGGGAGACGCAGGTCTCCGAGATCATGAAGTCCGCCGAGTGCGTGAGATCGGACACGGGGCTCGAGGCAGCCGCGAAAAGACTCCTCGAGCTCGGCGTCTCCGGTCTTCCCGTCGTGGACGCCAAAGGTCATCTCGAAGGCATCCTCTCGAGCACGGACATCGTCCGGCATCACCGCGTGATGGCCGATTCGCCGTGGGACACGTTCCGGAACGTGCAAGAGGTCCGCGTCTCGGAGGTCATGACGCGCCACCCGTACGCCATTCCGGAGACCGCCTCGATCGCGGACGCCGCCGCGCTCATGGCGAGCGGGAACATCCACCGACTCCCCGTGGTCTCGTCCACGGGCGAGGTGGTCGCGATCGTGTCGCCTCTCGATATCCTCGCCTGGCTCGCGCTCTGAGCGTCGGCCACGACTGCCGGCATGACGTCGCGGAGCGCGGAAAGATCCGCTCTCCGCTCTCTCGTGGAGCGACCCGGAGGTCGGCATCGGAATTCCCCGATCATGGTGCGCGTTCTTCGAATGAAGGCGCAGCCATGACGACCGAGCGGACCGACGACATGCAAACACCGAGGGAAGTGAAGATCCACTCCCTCGCCCAGCTCTCGAGCGAGGACTGCGTCCTCGTGCTCGAGGATCTGGCAGGAGGGCGTCTCCTCCCGATTCACACGGGCATGAGCGAAGGGCGCTCGCTCGCGCTCGAGGTCGCGGGCTTCAAGCCGCCCCGACCCATGACGCACGACCTCCTCGTCTCGGCGATCGAGATGACCGGCTGGACGGTGAGCAAGGTCGTGGTCACCGAATGCGCCAGCGAGGTCTTTCTCGCGCGGATCCACCTGCAGAAGGACGGCGAGGAGCGAACGCTCGACGCGCGGCCGAGCGATGCTCTCAACGTCGCCGTGCGGGCGAGCTGCCCGATCTACGTCGCGCAGACCGTCTTCGACTCGACCGAGGTCATCTTCAAGACGATCGGCGAGGCCGATGTCGAGAGCTTCCGCAAGCAGCTCGAGAAGAACGACCCGTCGACGATCTTCGCCGAGCTCGAAGGCCGGCCCGCGCCCAAGGAGCGGGAGGCGCGGCGAGCCCCGCCGGATTCATCCGGTGAGGACGCCGACCCGGATCCACGGACTTGACGCGAGGGTCATCGACCCCGTTCCGCCTCGAGCTCGGGCCGGGCGACCCACTTGAGCACGTCCGTCGCGCTCAGGAGTCCGGCGAGCTTCCCCCTTCGAGTGACCAGCACCCGCCGGATGCCGAGCTCGAGGAGTATCCGTGCGGCCCTCGAGAGCGGCGCATCCTCGTCGATCGCGACGACCTTCCGCGTCGCGATGTCGATGACGGCCGACGGAGCGCCGGAGCCCGCCGGCGGGCCGAACGACCACGGCGGGTCGCTCGAGCGCGGCGAGGACGTCATGGCGCCGGAGAGCTCATCCTCGAGGTAGTACGCCGCTTCGTGGGCAGGGCTGCCGGCGGAGCTCTCGGCACGGAGCACGTCCATGGTGGACACGACTCCGAGAAGCTCGCCCTCCTTCGACACCACGGGCGCGCCCGAGATGTGACGCTCGGAGAAGAGGTCGATCGCCTCCTGGATCGGGGTCTCGGGGGAGACGGTCACGACGACCTGGGTCATCACGTCGGCGACGGTCGCCCGCCGGGCGTCTCGCTTCCTCCGCGGCATCTTCGACGGCCTCTTCTGGATCACGACTCCTCCTCTAGTCCTCGGGGCCCGGGGGTCGCTCGCGCGTCCGCCGGTCACGCTCGATCGCGCTCACGGCGGTCGCCGCGACCTCGTCCGCCCAGCGGTCGGCCTCCCTCTCGAGGAACGCATCGTCGAGGACGCGCGAATCGGGCTCGCACGTGGCGGCGACGATCCCGACCTCGAGCGCGGGAACGGTGTAATAGGGCAGGTACCACGCGAGGCCGGCGGCGAATCCGTGCCACCGCGAGGTGTAGCGGGCGCTCCACCGGCTCTCGATCCGGTACTCGGCCACGGAGGTCCCGTCCGGGAGCTCGAGCTCCACGTGGCTGGCGATCGTGTAAGGCCACTCGAGGCCGTGCCAGGCCGGCGCGAACACGACGAAGCCCGGCCAGCAGAGGAGGAAGTTCAGCGCCCGGGCGCTCGCCTGGCGCGTCACGTCGACCCGGACGACGTACTCCGGGATCGCGTCGCTCCCGACGAGCGCGACGTTGTCGTTGAGCCGGAGAGCGTGCTCAAGCTTCGCGGCGAAGCGAGGGTCGCTCCAGCGGCTCGGAGCGAGCCTGACGCGCGCGGCCGGCCAGAGGTCGGGCCCCGTGCCCAGGATCGCGGGCTCGCCCTCGCGCTCGAACGTCGGCGCGTGCGAGCAGCCGACGAGCAGGCTCAGGGCCACGGCGAGGCCGGAGCATCGTGCGACCACAGCAAGCATGGCGGATCTTTCCCGGAGCATGGGAAGCACGCTCCGTGCCCGGAGGATCGCGAGAATCTCAGCTCTTCCGCGCGGCCGCCTCGTCGAGCCAGGCCGCGAGAGCCGGCACGCTTCGCTTCACGAGCACGGGGCACGGGGCACCGCGGATCACGGCCTCCGCCACGGACCCGAGCGCGATCCGCGCGAGCCCGGTTCGGCCGTGCGTCGTCAGCACGACGAGGCCCGGAGCGGTCTCGAGGATCGAGTCGAGGAGCTCGGCATGGGGAACGCCCGAGCGTACGACCGTGCGCACGCGCGCGTCCGCGAGCGAGCGCCTCGCGCGCTCGAACGTCTTCTCCGTCTTCCGGTGCTCCTGGGCGACCGCGACGAGGGAGTCGAGCGCCTCGACTTCCTCGACGTGCACGAGGATCAGCTCGGACCCGAAGCCGCGAGCGAGCCCCGCGGCGATCGGGAGCGCTCCCTCGGCGGCCTCCGAGCCGTCGAGCGCGACGACGACGCGGCCGAGCGCGAGCGGGGCCTCGAGGGCCCAGGGGTTCACGATCAGGACGGGCCGATCCGCGACGCGGACGACCCTCTCGGCGACGCTCCCGAGCACGACTCGCCGGAGCCCGGCGCGGCCGTGCGTCGCGATCGCGACGAGCGATGCGCCCGACTTGGCCGCGAACGAGGCGAGCTCCACCGCGGGGTCGCGCCCCACGAGCACGTGCCCGCTCGCGCGAAGACCCTTGGCATCGAGCCTCGCCTCGAGCGAGCGGACGTAGGAGAGAGCCTGGACCTGCTCCTCCGCGTCGCCGGGCTTCGGCCCGACGACGCGCGCCAGCAGCACCTCGGACGACGGCTGCTGCGCGAACGGCTCGAGCGCCGCGAGGATCCGCTCGGAGCGCGGCGAGCCGTCCAGCGCGACGAGGACTCTCTCGAACACGTTCCGCCTATCGATCGCTGGTGGCCGCGTCGTCGTCCACCGGAGGCGGAGCGCGACGGCGATCCTCGAGCTCGCGCTTGAGGGAGCTCCCCTCGAAGGCCTTCCTCGCGGCGTCGCGCTCGGCCTCGAGCTCGCCGCCGGCGGCGCCTCGATCGGACATCCGGCAACGGAGCGTGGCCTTCCGCTGCGAGTAGCTCTCGTGAAGCCTGCGAGCAGCCTCTTCGGAAGTGAGGTCGCCCCCTCGAACCCTGGCCTCGAGGTCGGAGATCTCTCTCTCGATCGCGGAGCCGGAGACACACGTCCAGGTCGCCTTCCGGTCCGTGGACGGAGTCGCGCCCTCGGACGAGAGGAGCATGCCCGGCATGCTGATCTCGCCCTGGATCTCGAAGCCCTCGAGCGCGCCCGCGGCGGCGCGGCAGTGCGAGAGGTCGCCCTTGTTCCACTCCTTCGAGGGATGGAAGGTCCACTCGAGGACGATCTCGTTCCCGCTCTCGCGCATGCGGAAGCGGTGCTCGCCGACGCACGGTTCCTTCCGGGCGAGGAGGTTCACGTCCTCGAAGTAGCCGTCGGCCTCGAGCTCGACGCGGCCGTCGCGGACCTCGCTGCGCTCGTGGACCCACGCCGACACACCCTCCCAGCAGACGAGCTCGGTCACGAGCGACTGCCGGGATAGCGCCGCGAGCTCGCTCTCCTCCGCTCCGAGGAGCTCGAGCTCTGAGAGCGCCTTCGTGGAGTGCCGCCAGACGTGGACCTTTCCCGAGCGGTCCGCGTTGACGGACACGGAGACCTTCTGCTCGAAGCAACCGGCGCAGGAGATCGACAACAGGGCCACGAGGCCCAGCGGGAACCTTCTCGTGAACATCGCGAAGACCTCCTCGCCCGTCGCGGGCGAGCCGAGAGACGCACGCGGCGCGCCAGCCGGAGAAGTCCCTGCGCTAACGGGTCCGCGGGAAGTGTCCGCGCGGAAGCACGCGGTTCCTAGCAAGCTCGCGAGACGCAGCGCGCGAAACCGCCTCGAGCGGCTTCGAGGCCGAGCCGCTGCCGCGGGTCCGCGACGAGGAGGCCCTCGACGGCGCTCAGGAAGGAAGCGCACGCGCCCTTCACGAGCTCGGCCACGCGCGGCACCTCGCCGCGGGCGCGGCGGCTAGCGATCTCAAAGCTCGAGCCGTTGCCCGGAAGGTCGCCGAGCCTGGCCTCGAGCGCGGTCATCCCGAGCGCGAAGGCGTCGGCGGCCGGAGTCGCGACCGCGTCCGTGAAGAGCTCCGGGGCGAGGTAGGCGGCCGTGCCGAGGATCTCGTCGTCTCTCGTGACGGCCGGGTCGGTCGTGCACTTGGCCAGACCGAAGTCGACGAGCATCGCCCTGCCGTCGGGCGCCACCATGACGTTCCCGGGCTTCACGTCCCGATGGACCAGGCCGGCGGCGTGGATCGCCTGGAGCGCCGCCGCGACCTGGTCCATGGTCCGAGCCGCAGTCTTCTCCTCGAGCGGGCCGCGCGCCAGGATCGACGAGAGGGGCTCGCCCTCGGCGAGCTCCATGGCGCAGTAGAAGACGTCGCCGTCGCGGCCCGCGGCCACGAAGCGCGGGACGTTCTCGCAACGGATGGAGCGAAGGGCCTCGGCCTCGCGCCGGAAGCGGACGAGCGCTTCCGGCTCGAGCGCGGATCCCGTGAGCACCTTGAGAGCGACGCGCGCTCCGTCTCGTTCGGCGAGGTAGACGATCCCGTTCGCTCCGTGGCCGAGGACGCCGAGGACGCGGAACCCCGCGACGCGCTCGGGGAGGCGCGGCACGCGCCGGGCATGCCGGGCGATCTTGACCTGCAGGAGCGAGGGCGTGACCGGTGACGACAGCACGTCGCAGGCGCCCGAGGCGTACGCTCGCTCGAAGAGTTCCTCTCCGTCGCCGGAGACGAGCGCGACGATCGGGATGAGGGAACCGATCGACCGTTGCACCTGCCTGGCGAAGCGAAGGCAGCCATCGTCCGCTTCCGCGATGTCCACGACGATGAGCGCGGGGAGGCGGTCGACGATCGCCTCGAGGCTCGGCTCCTCCGGCCGAACGACCTCGACGTTCCAGCCCGCGATGCACGGCGCGACTCCCCGGCCATGGCCGACGACGTAGAAGATCTCGGGCGCGCGCCTCGCGGCGCTTCCCCTTTCCGGAAGCGGTCGCGTCGGAGGCCGCGCGCGCTCGGACCTCGGCTGGACGGTGGTGCAAGCCTGCGTATCGCTCATCCCGGCTCTCCCCCGACGCTCTTCGGGTCGCGGCTTTCCACGCGCCCGCTCCCGCGAACGCCCCGGAGAGAAGCGAACCGCGGTCCGGGCCCACGCTCCGGGGACCCGCGGGCCCTCCGCGGACTCGTCTTCGGTCCGCTTCTTGCGCCGAGCCGGGATGCCGTGAGAGATCGCGCGCTTTCGGGAATCCGTGAGGCGCCCTCTCCAAGCGCGAGGCAGCCATGGATGCGATCGGGTCGTCCTTCTCGTTCGAGGTCCCGGCCGCGTCCGACGAGATCTCCGACGCGTCGCCCGTGCCTGGAAGGCTCGACCTGAAGGTCCTCGCGGAAGGCGCGCGCAAGATGTCGCGCGAGGAGTTCGTGGCGAAGCACCGCGTGCCCTTCCTCGTCCAGCTCCAGGAGCTCGGGAACAAGCCGGACTCGGAGCTCACCGTGAGGTTTCCCACGGTCGTCATGGCCAGCGCCCGGTTCCGGACCGCCGGCGTGGGTCTTCCACCGCACGCTTACCCGATCGAGAAGCGGACCCTCGCGAATGCGTTCGCGCTCATGGTCACCCTCGGCCGTGCGACGAACAACGACATCGTGATCCCCGACGCGTCCGTCTCGAAGTTCCACGCGAGCTTCGCTCGCGCCGCCGGCGGGAGCTGGACGATCACGGACTGGAGCACGAACGGAACCTGGGTGGACGGCGAGAGGCTCCCGGCGAGGGCGGCCCGGCCGATCCGGACGGGCGCCCTGCTCACGGTGGCCGGCTCGATCCCCATGCTCTTCGCGAGCGCCGCCGACGTGTTCGAGCTGCTCGAGAGCTCTCGCGAGAACGCTCCCATCGCCGCGAGCGCCTGAGGCGCGAAGGAGGCTGCCGTGCTTCGTCGAAGACCCGTCGTGCTCACGGCCCTGCTGCTCGTCGTCCTCGGGGGAGTGCTCGGGATCGCCCGCGCCGCTTCGCCGAGAAAGGCCGACGGGGACGGAGACCGCGCCCCGCGCGGGAAGCTCGTCTTCGTCGTCGCGACCGGGCTCGAGGACTCCGAGGAGATGACGAGCGCGCTCCGCGACGCGAAGCTCGCGCAGGAGTCCGGCTTCCTCGGGGAGGTCGACCTCCTCTTCGTCGGCCGCGGGGTCCAGGCGCTCTCCGACAGGAACCGGACGGTCATCACGAGGGCGGAGCGCACGGCCGAGCTCGCTCGCGAGGCTCGCGCGGCCGGGGTGCGGATCGTCGTCTGCCAGGACTCTCTCGACTCCATGCGGATCGCGAGCGACCGACTCGACCCTCGTCCGGATGAGGTCGTTCCGTCCGGCATCGCGAAGCTCGCCGAGCTCGTCTCTCGCGGCTTCGCGGTGATCCGTTACTGATGGGCCCGCTCCTCGAGGACCGGGGCCTGGCCGCCGGTGCCCGCCGGGGCGCCGCGGAGAGACGCCCTCTCATAGAGACCACGGACCTCCGGAAGACCTACAGGGTCGGGGATCACGAGGTCCAGGCGCTCCGAGGCGTCTCGCTCGAGGTCGCGCCCGGAGAGCTGATCGCCGTCATGGGAGCCTCGGGCTCGGGCAAGTCGACTCTCATGAACCTCCTCGGCGGGCTCGACCGGCCGACGTCGGGCACGTACCTCCTCGACGGCGTCGACATGGCGAGGCTCTCCAAGGACGAGCTCGCGCGCACGAGGAGCGAGCGGATCGGCTTCGTCTTCCAGAGCTTCAACCTGCTTCCACGGACGAGCGCGCTCGAGAACGTCGAGCTGCCGCTCCTCTACTCCCGGACGCCCGTCTCCGAGAGCGAGCGGCGCGCGCTGTCGCGCGAGGCGCTCGCGCGCGTCGGGCTCGCGGACCGCGAGCGCCACACGCCCGGCCAGCTCTCCGGAGGGCAGCAGCAGCGAGTGGCGATCGCCCGCGCTCTCGTGAACCGGCCGAAGATCCTGCTCGCCGACGAACCGACGGGGAACCTCGACTCGAAGGTGACGGCCGAGATCATGGCCCTCCTCCAGGAGCTCAACGACGAGGGCGCGACGATCATCATGGTCACGCACGAGCCCGACGTGGCGCGCTACGCGAAGCGCCGCATCGTCATGCGAGACGGCGAGGTCCTCACGGACGCTCCCGTCGAGAACCGGACGCTCGCCCGGGGGCGTGAGGGAGCAGAGCCGACCGCCACCGCCGCGGGAAAGCCCGCGATGGCGCCGGCGAGGGGTTAGCGCCGCGATCGGTGGGAGGTGCCTCGATACGACCTCTCCCAGCGGGACCGGGATCCCCGTGCTGCCGCGCGTTCCTCCAGGCCGCCGCGCCGTTCTCGAGGCGTTTTCCTCTCGGGATACTCCGCGGAGAACACCGGGATCTTCCGCCGGACGCGCGAAGACTCTCGCGTCCGTTCCGGGCGCGGCGATTGCGCTCCTCGGCCGCTCGGCGGAGAAGTGCGTGATTCCACTCTCTCCGGGGAGCGGAAGAATGGGCGAGAAGAACCTCTGGGCGATCGTCCTCGCCGCGGGAGACGGGCGCCGGCTCAGCGCCTTCACGGCGAATTCGCAGGGAGTCTCCGTCCCGAAGCAGTACTGCTCGTTCGGCTGCGGCCGGCCGATGCTCCACTGGGCCCTCGATCGGGCGGCCTCGCTCGCCCCGCCCGAGCGCGTCGTGACCGTGGTCGCGCGCGACCACCGCTCCTTCTGGGAGGGGGGGCTCCCGGGCCTCCCCGACGAGAACGTGATCGTGCAGCCCCGCAACCGCGGGACCGCCGCAGGGATCCTCCTCCCTCTCATAGAGATCATGAAGCGCGACGCGGACGCGATCGTTGTCCTCCTCCCGTCGGACCACCACGTCGAGGACGAGGAGAAGCTCCGGGAAGCGGCGCTCCGAGCGGCAGAGGCCGTGGAGGAACGACGCGAGCGCCTCGTGCTCCTCGGGATCTCTCCCGGGAGCGCGGAGACCGAGTACGGCTGGATCCTTCCGCGCACGCGCCGCGGCCTCACCCGCCCGGTCGCGCGCTTCGTCGAGAAGCCGGACCCGCTGACGGCCGCGGAGCTCCTGCGCGAGGGAGCGGTCTGGAACAGCTTCGTGATCGTCTCGTATGCCAGGACCCTCCTCGAGCTCTACGGCCAGGCGCTTCCCCGGCTTCTCGAGGCCTTCCTCCGCGAGCTCGTCGTCGCTCCTGGGCCCGGAAGCCTCGAGCGGCTCTACGCCGAGGTTCCGACCGTGGACTTCTCGCGTGATCTCCTCGAGCGCGTCTGCGACCGGCTCGAGCTCCTCGTCGTTTCTCCGTGCGGCTGGACCGACCTCGGAACGCCGGCTCGACTGAAGAAGTTCCTCGAAACCAGCGCGTCGCGCAGGCAGGCCCAATCGGCCGCGCTCTCTGCATGAAAGGAAGTGCGTCTTGAGAGTTCGTGAGCTCATGTCGACGAACATCGCGTGCTGCGGCCCGATGACGAACGCTGCCTCGATCGCCGAGATCCTCTGGAGCCGCGACTGCGGGTCCGTGCCCGTGGTCGACGAGAAGAACAGGATCCTCGGGATCGTCACGGACCGCGACCTGTTCATCGCCCTCGGGACGAGAAACTGCCACGCCTCCTCTCTCGCGGCCGATGAGGTCATGTCGCGGAACGTCGTCACCTGCTCTCCGGACGACGACGTGAAGCGCGCCGTCGCGCTCATGGAGAAGCATCAAGTGAGACGGATCCCCGTCGTCGACAAGGAGCGGGCCGTTCGGGGCCTCGTCTCGATCTACGATGCGATCCGCCACTCGGCCGCCCAGAACGGGTCGGGCGAGCTCTCGCACGCGAGCGTCATTCAGGCGATGGCTCGCATCGCCGAGCGGCCCGCACCGAAGCAGGCCTCGCTCCTAGCCACGAGGTAAGCAAGCCACGGGGTAGCGCGAGCGCCAGCGATTCGCGGCACGCGACCCTCGCCCTCGGCGCGGTCGTGCCGCAGCGACGGCGCTCGACAAAGACCGTCGCTCAGCTCGACGTGAGCGAGAGCGGTCGCATCCGCCGGACCTCGACGGGGCCCGCGAGGAGCTTCCGCCATTCGGCGAGCACCTCCCGGCACTCCGGGTCCTTCTCCACACGCTCCTGGTCCTTCGTGTACTCGGCCTCGGTCGCGTAGGACACGAGCTCGAAGATCAGCCCGGGCTCGTCGACGCTCTCGTAGAGCCCCATGCGGATCCCGCCGGGGCGCTCGTAGTAGGGGAATGCGCCGCGGAAGAACGCGAGGAGCTCGGCGCGTCGCTCCGGCGCGACGCGGTAGACGAGGCTCACGATCGGACCCTCGGGAATCGAGGGCCGGATCTGGTCGGTGCTCATCGCAACCTCGAAGGTCGCACATCCGGCCAATTCGAACGGCGGCATCAGAGGCGTCAGCCTCGGGAACCGACGCTACGCCTTCTCCCCCGACGTCTCCTCGAAGCCCGCCGTGCGGAGGACGAGGATCGGCGTGCGGACGTGGTGGAGGACGAGCTCCGCCACCGACCCGTAGATCCAGCGCGAGGTGCCCGACCTCCCGTGAGTCGTGAGAGCGACGAGGTCGGCCTTCTCGCGCTCGGCGAGCTCGAGGATCTCGGCCGCGGGCGATCCCCGGAGGACGGCGCGTCTCACCGTGACTCCGCCGAGCTGCTTCGCGAAGTGAGAGAGCATGCCGTCGACTTGCCCGGGCTCGGAGGTCGGGACCTCGCCCGCGGGGCCGGGAGGGATCTCGATCGCGTGCGCGAGGATCACCTCTGCCTCGTACGCGCGGGCCACGTCGTGGACGAGCGGGAGGATCTTCGCCGACTCGAGCGACCCGTCGAGGGGGACGAGGATGCGCCGGAACGAGAGCTCGCCCGAGCCTCCCACGGCGAACGGATTCGCCATGAGCAGCGGATAGCGCGAGCCCTGGAGGACCCTCTCCGCGACGCTCCCGCGGATCCAGCGCTTGACGCCCGTGCGTCCGTGCGTCGAGAGAGCGATCAGGTCGGGGCGGCCCTCGTCGGCCAGCTCGAGGATCGCGGCGGCCGGTTCGCCCCGGAGGATCCGGGTCGAGACCTGCGCGCCCTGGCGCTCGAGCGCCCCCTTGGTCTTCTGCAGTCGGGCCGGATCTGGACCGAGGTCGCCAGGGACTTCGCTGAACTGGGTATGACGGCCCAACGCTATGACCGGCGCGGGACCGGCGACACCGGCATCACCACCACCGACTTCCCGAGGATCTTGCCTTCCGCGTTGACGACGCCCTTGAGCTCGTACTCGATCGTCGTCACGTGGAGCTTGTCCACGATCCCGATCGAGAGGCTCGCGATCCCCGAGCCCCGGATCTCCCGGGAGACCAGGGCGGCGACGTGCGCGACGCCGTCCTGCTCGTCGGGCCCGTGACAGCGGAAGGAGTAGCGCCTGCCGTTGAACGCGTGCTTCTCGAACGCGAAGCAACCTTCGCCCACCGTGACGCCCTCGATCGTCATGGGCACGCGCGGGAGGCGGAAGTACTCCTCGAGCGTCGGTGCCTTCGAGCGCAGGAACTCGCGCGGGGTCCCCGGGAGCAGGCGGCCGTCGGTCGCCCGCGTCTCGAGGCACAAGGTCGCCACGTCGCCCGAGACCTTCGTGATCTTCCAGACCACCGCCTCGGAAACGGGTGGCGCGCCGCCCTCGCTCAGCCGCAGGACGTAGCTCGCCCAGTCGCCCTCGCGCGCAGCCTCGAACGGGTTCTCGGGGAGCCGGGAGAGCGGGCCCAGCGGCGCAATCCTCTCCGCCGAAGACTTCTCGTGAGAACCATGCGAGCCGATCGCCGCGACGATCGCGAGCACGGCCGCCGAACCCCCGAGAGCAAGAATCTTGGCGAGCATGGAGTCCTCCTCCGCGAACAAACACGCGCGGAAAGAGAAGGACCTCAAGTCTCGAGCCAAACGCGCCGCGGGGAAGTTCTCGCAGCGGCGCGGGAAGCATCCCCGAGAAGCGAGTTGCTACTCCGAGGATCGAGCTCCCGCCCGTCGAGAGAGACCGGAGCTCAGCGCTCGGAGACGCGAGGAGCGATCGCTGGCGTGGCCGCGGCGCCAGCTCCGACCTCCACCTCGACCCGGCCCTCGGCGGGCACGAGGAGGAGAGGCGCCCTGCACTCGCGGAGGACATGCTCGGCCGTGGAGCCGTAGGCCCACCGCGAGGCACCGGAGCGTCCATGGCTGCTCATGGCGACGAGATCGGCGCCTTCGTGCTCGGCGGCGCGGAGGATCGCCCTCGCGGGGTCGCCTTCGCACGCCGTGACCACGACCCGGGCGTGGGAGAGCGGCTTCGCGACGGCCTCGACGAGCTCGCGCGCCTCTCTCTCGTTGTCGGCTCCCTCGGGCCAGCCGAAGGCGTGGAAGATCACGAGCTCCGAGTCGAAGAGTCGTCCGAGGGCGACGGCGAGCTCGAGTGCCCGCGCCGAGAGCTCGGAGGCGTCGAACGGCACGAGGATCCGCTGAAACGGCACGCCGGTCGCCGCGAGGCCCCACGGGTTCGCGAGGAGGACCGGACAGCGAGCGTGCCGGAGGAGTCGCTCGGCCACGCTCCCCCGCGTGCGGCGCTCTTGCCCGGAACGCCCGTGCGCCGTCATGGCGATGA